>DATNQJ010000247.1:0-6444 GCA_036704085.1 Stenomitos sp. | reverse complement strand
GACGGCGATGCTGACGGGCTTGCCCTCGTCCATCAGGCCCTTCACGAGGCCCGCCGCGGCGGGCACCTCGACGAGGGGGAAGCGGACGAAGATGCTGGGGCTCACGTGGTCCGCGTACTCGACCTCCGCCTCGGCGAGCGCCGTCACGTCGTACGAGCACCAGTAGACGGGCTTGAGGCCCTTATAGATGTAGCCCTTGTGGGCCATCTCGCCGAAGACCCGGATTTGCTGGGCCTCGAAGGAGGGATCCAGGGTCACGTAGGGATGGTCCCAGTCCCCGAAGCCGCCGAGCCGCATGAAGTGCTGCTTTTGGCTCGCGATCGACTTGAGGGCGAACTCCCGGCTCAGCCGGCGCACGTCGATGGCGGTCAGGTCCTGGGTCTTGGCCTTGAGCTCCTTGAGCGCAGCGAGCTCGGTCGGCAGGCCGTGGGTATCGTAGCCCGGCACGAAGGGCGCGCGGAAGCCGGACAGCGTCTTGAACTTGACGACGATGTCCTTGAGGGTCTTGTTGAGGGCGTGCCCGATGTGGATGGCGCCCGAGCTGGAATAGGGAGGGCCATCGTGGAGGATGTACGACGGGGCGTCCTGGCGGCGCTCGAGCATGCGCTCGTAGATTCGCTCGGAGAGCCACTTGGCCTGAATCTCCGGCTCGCGCTGGGCGGAGTTGGCGCGCATGGGAAAGTCCGTCGTCGGAAGGTTGACTGTCTGCTTGTAATCCACGGTGACCTCGTTCCAGGGGGAGGCGGCGTTTGGGCCGCAAACCTCCCTATTCTACGCCATGATGCGTGCTAAGCAAAGGCTCCGCGCCCCTTGCGGCGCGAGGGGCTCCCGAAACCGGGAGCCCCTCAGAGCAGGTCCCCTCGAGCGGGGCATCGAAACGGTCTAGAAAGGACGGCGGAAGGCCGACCCGCGCAGGAACTCCGGGATGTCCGGCTGCTGGGCCGCGGGCTCGGCCGCGGGGGCTACCGGAGCGACGGGCGCCTGGGGGGCGACGGGTGCCACCGGAGCCGGAGCAGCCGGAACCGTCTGCGTGGCCACCGGCGCCGCCACGCCGGGACGGGCCGCCTGGGCTTCCTGCGCCTTGGCGCCGTCGAAGCCGGTCGCGATGACCGTGATGCGGATCTCGCCCTGGAGCCGCTCGTCGATGACCGAGCCGAAGATGATGTTGGCCTCCGAGTCCACCGCGGCGTAGATGACCTCGGCCGCCTCGTTGACCTCGTACAGCGTGAGGTCGTGGCCGCCGGTGACGTTGAAGATGACGCCCGACGCGCCGTGGATCGAGGTCTCCAAGAGGGGGCTCGACACGGCCATCTTGGCTGCCTCGACCGCCCGGCCCTCGCCGGAGCCGATGCCGATGCCCATCAGGGCGCTGCCGGCGTTCGACATGACCGACTTGACGTCGGCGAAGTCCACGTTGATGAGGCCGGGGATGGTGATGATGTCCGAGATGCCCTGGACGCCCTGGCGCAGCACGTCGTCGGCGATGTGGAAGGCTTCCTGCATCGACGTGCGCTTCTCGATGACCTGGAGGAGCTTGTCGTTGGGGACGATGATGAGGGTGTCGACCTTTTCCCGGAGGGTCTGGATGCCGGCCTCGGCCTGCTGCTGGCGACGCCGACCCTCGAAGGTGAAGGGACGGGTGACCACGCCCACCGTGAGGGCGCCAACCTCGCGCGCCACCTCGGCGATGACGGCCGCTGCGCCGGTGCCCGTGCCGCCGCCCATGCCAGCGGTGATGAAGACCATGTCCGCGCCGTCGAGGGCGGCGATCAGGTCGTCGCGGCTCTCTTCCGCCGCCTTCTGACCGACCACGGGGTTGCCGCCCGCTCCCAGCCCACGCGTCAGCTTGGCACCGATTTGGAGCCGGCGCTCCGACTGTGCGAGCGCGAGAGCCTGGGCGTCGGTGTTGAGGGTCCAGAACTCGACCCCGCTCAGGGAGCTGGCGATCATTCGGTTGATCGCGTTCGAGCCGCCCCCGCCGACGCCGATGACCTTGATGTCGGCGCTCAGACCAGCCTTATCAGTGATATCGAACACGGTGTTCTTCCTAAGCCTTCCTTAAAATGTCCAAAAGCGACCGAGAATGAGGCGGCGAATCTTGGCCAGGTTCTCGAAGATCCGCACCCCGAACACGACGATCGCCGCGAGGTACAGGTCGATGCCGAGCTGATCCCCGAGGTAGGCGAGCCCGGCGGCCAAGAGCGTGTTCGCGACGAACCCGCTGATGAAGACCGTGAGTCCGAATCGCTCCTCCAAGCTGGAGCGAATGCCCCCGAACCCGGTGTCCAGTGCCGCGAGGATGGCGACCGCGAAATACTTGGACAGGTACTGGGGGATGCTCAGTGGGAAGAACGCGCCGAGCAAGATGCCCAGAATCAGCCCGCCCAGGGTAACGATGGCGCCCATCATGACGGGTTCTCCGGTTGCTTCACGGGCTTGGCGTAGCGATAGTGGCTCCCGCCGCTGTACATCGGGATCAGGACCTCGGTTTTCTTAGAAATACTAACTTGGATTCCGTAGAATTGCAAGTATTCGATGATTCCGCCCCGCAGGCTCAACGCGGCGCTCATGGTCTCTGGGTTTCCGATGCTCTTGATGACAAAGGGCGGCGTGATACGCGACTGGTTGACCAGGATGGTGGAGCCGGCGCAGGTGATTTCGGAGGTGTCGACCAGCCGCTGCCCGTTGACCGAGATGGCCTCGGCGCCTCCGGAGCGTAGCTCGTTGACCAGGCGCAAGAGGTCATCGTTGTGGACGATGGCGATGTTCGGGTCCTCGCCCTTCTGCAACGGCTTGGCCGAGTCCGAGACGACCACCTCGAGCCCCGGGCCCTGGACCGCCACCGCTCCGGCCGCGAGGTCGGTCGCATCCGTGTGGCGGCTGCCGTCACCGGCCTGGGCCCTCAGGGTCTGGACTTCCTTCTCGAGCCCCGCCTTGGCTTCCTCGGCGTTCTTGAGCAGGACCATGAGGTCCTCGACGCGTCGGCTCGGCAGACTCTGGCGATAGTCAATCTGGTTGCGGATCTGGGTCGACAGGAGGAAGCCCATGACGATGGAGACGACTCCGACGGGGATCAGCCAGTTGTTCTTCATGGGGTGGCCTCGGAGGTCCTAACGGTGGGGGCTTCGGGGAAACGCAGGTCCATATATCTTATCGCCTTCCCGCTCTTGCGCGCTAGAGGGAGCAAGTGCGAATAAAGGCGAAGTTTCTCCGCCATGTCCTGAGGCGCGCCCAAGAGGACCTGGACCCCGTCGATGACGGCCGACCACGCGGTGGCATTGCGCAGGTCGACGGTCCCCTTGGCCCCCTCGGGCCAACTCGCGACGAGCACCTTGAGGGCAGCCTGCTCGGTGACGTCGAGGGATCGCGTCGACACCAGGGCCTCGATGGGAATGGCCTTCGTGTCCTCGCCGTTCGGCAGCCGAAAGGCCACGCCCGTGGCGTCCAGGTAGGCCGAACCGCCCGCGACCCGGAGGATGGGGGAGCGCTCCTTGACCGTGACCTCGACGCGAGCCGGCAAGAGCCAGCGCCGGACCTTGACGTCCTCGACTCCGTCCAGGTGCTGAATGCGCTCCTTGATGGTCGCCGGGTCGATGAGGAAGAGGGGCTTGCCTTCGGATCCCTTGGCGGCCTTGGCGATTTCGTCGTGGCTGAGGCGCCGGATACCCGCGACGCGCAGCTCGCCGTCCCAAGTCCACTGCGGCATCAGCCAGAGGGCGACGAGCGCGCCGCCGAGCACGAACGCCTGGATGAAGCCCCAGGGACCATGGGTGAAGGACCAGGCGGCCGGGCGTTCGCTCAAGAGTGGGCCACCTCCAGGCCGACGTGGCAGCCGACGCCGCGGACCTCGGGGTGCAGCCAGAGGCCGTGCTTTTCATGCACGCGCGCTTGCACTTCTCGGATGAGGCCGTTGAGGTCCGCCTCGGTGGCGCCGCCCAGGTTGACGAAGAAGTTGGCATGTACCGGCGAGACCTGGGCGCGTCCGACGGTCAGGCCCTTGCAGCCGGTGTCCTCGATGAGCCGGCCGGCGCTGGTGCCGGGCGGATTGGTGAAGACCGAGCCCGCCGAGAGGCCCTGCGGCTGGCGCTCGCGCCGCCACTTGGAGAGCGCGGAGACCTCGGCCTGTACCTCGGCCTTGGGCTTGTGGATCGTCCTGAGGGTCGCGCCCACGACGATGCCGCTCCGTTCGGCCAGGTTGGAGTAGCGATAGCGGTAGGCGAGCTCCTCGCCCGTCTGCGTCAGGAGCCGGCCGTCGGGCAACAGGACCTGGGCCGAGACGAGCACGTCCGAGACCGAGGCCCCGTGCGCTCCGGCGTTCATGAAGACCGCGCCGCCCAGCGTGCCGGGGATGGTGGTGAGGAACTCCAGGCCGCCCCGGTCCCGCTCGGCGGCCGCGCGGACCAGGGCGCTGTTGGCGCATCCGGCCTCGGCCGTGACGAGGTCGTCCTCGATCGCCATGGCCCCCATGCGGTCGGTCATGCGGATGACCAGACCGTCGAAGCCCGCGTCTGCGATGAGCAAGTTGCTGCCCTTGCCGAGCACGAAGTGGGGCACGCCCTGGTCGCGGGCCCACCCGAGCGCGGCCTCCAGCTCGACGATCGAGCCGGGCTCGATGAAGTAGCGGGCCGGGCCCCCGACGCGCCACGAGGTGAAGCGGTCGAGGGGGACTCCTTCGCGGATCTCGAGGGCGGTCAGCATCTAGACGGGACTCCCGGACGGAGCGGCCACCCGCTCCCGCAGGCGCGCGAGCAGGGGGTCCGCGAGGCGGAAGACGTTGCCGGCGCCCATCAGGAGCACCAGGTCACCGTCGGCGACCGAGGCCAGGAGCGCCTCCTCGGCCTGGGCGTGATCGGCCACGTGCCGGACGTCGAGGGTGGGGTGCTTGGCGCGCATGCGCTCGACCAATTGGGCGGAGGTCACGCCGTTGGGGGCCTCGCCGGCGCTGTAGACGTCCATGACCCCCACGCCCTTGACGCCTGCGAACGCGTCGGCGAAGTCCTCGAAGAGGGCCTGGGTGCGGGTGTAACGGTGCGGCTGGAAGATGACCCAGACCGGCCGGTTGAGCAAGTGGGCAGCTTCGAGGGTGGCCTTGATCTCGGTGGGGTGATGCGCGTAATCGTCCACCACCGTGACCCCGGCCTCGGTGCCCTTGATCTGGAAGCGGCGGCCCACGCCGTGGAAGGCCTCGAGGCCCGGCCGGATGGCGTTGGCCTCCAGGCCGAGCAGGTAGGCCGCCACGATGGCGGCACTGGCGTTGGAGACGTTGTGGCGACCCGGCACCGACGTGCGGAAGGGCACCTCGTTGAGGGCGAAGCTCGCGCCGGTGCCCTCGAGGACCTCGCCCTCGATGCGGTAGTCCGCCTCGGGGCTGAAGCCGTAGGTGTGCACCTGGCGCGGGATGCGCGAGAGGATGGCGCGGACGCCCGGGTCGTCCATGCATGCCACCACCTGCGCGTGCGCGGGCAGGCGGTCGAAGAAGGCGAGCATGACCTCGTAGATCTCGTCGAGGTCGCGGTAGTGCTCGAGGTGGTCCCCCTCGAGGTTGGTCAGGATGACGATCTCAGCGGTCAGCCGGCGGATGGACTTGTCGGACTCGTCGGCCTCGGCGACCAAAAAGGGGCTCTGGCCGGTGCGGGCCGTGCCGCCGATGAGGGGCAACTCGCCGCCCACGAGTACGGTGGGATCCTGATCGGCCCCCAAGAGGATGCTCGCCACCATGCCGGTGGTGGTCGTCTTGCCGTGGGTGCCCGAGACCGCGATGGAGCGGTGGTGGGCCATGAGGTCCGCAAGGACCTCCGAGCGGTGGCGGACGGTCAGGCCGCGCTCCTGGGCGGCCTTGAGCTCCGGGTTCTCCGGGCCCACGGCGGTCGAGACCACCACGACCTCGGCCGCTCCGAGATTCTCGGCGGCGTGGCCGATGTGAATGGGCACTCCCAGGTTGGAGAGCCGGTTGGCGGTCGACGAGGCGGCCTGGTCCGAGCCGGTCACGATGACCCCCCGTTCATGCAGGACCTGGGCGATGGCGCTCATGCCGACGCCGCCGATCCCGATGAAGTGGTGGGCTGGGGAGTTGTTCACACTGAATCCTCGACTGCAAAGGGGAAAGCCCCTTGAAACTATACGCGCCACAGGGCGACTCTTAACCTAGCTTACAACGGTTATGGGGAAATCGTGAAGCGCCCGGGCCCTGCGATCGCCGGGTCGGGGACCATCCTGAGCGTAAGGGCGGGGGGTTGCGCCCCCATGACGCTCGGATTGCCCCCGGGTGTTGCCCGCTAGCGGAGAGCCAGCTCCTGGATCCGATCGACGATGCGGGCGGCGGCATCCGGCCGTCCGAACCCGCGGCTCGCCTCGGCCATGGCATGACGGCGCTTGGCGTCCTGCATGAGGCCCGCGACCGTGGGACCGAGGCCCGAGAGATCCCGGTCGTCCAGGGTGACGGCG
>DATNQJ010000246.1:0-2745 GCA_036704085.1 Stenomitos sp. | reverse complement strand
AAGAAAGCGAACCCGCCCCACCAACGCCACCCAGAGCACTCCGGAAAGGATATCGATGACCGCAGCAGACCCCGCAGCCCCGACTACCTGGCAACTCGCGAAGCGCAGCAGCATCCGCGCGTTCCGTGCGGGCTCGTACATCCTGATCGTCGCCGAGGGGGAGCTGCCCAACCCCGGCTACGAGGTCGACATCCAGCGCAGCCTACTGTTGATCTACCCGCCGCAGTTCCTCCTGCTGTGGCGACAGCGGCCAGGGATCTGGCCTCAGCACGTCGTGCCCTACCGCTACGGTGAGGTGTTCCGGTACCCCACCGACCAGGCCAGGGTCACGGTGCACCACGCCGACGGCCAGGATCAGGTGGAGATCCAGCCGGTTCTGCCAGAGCTCGCCCAGTTCGAGGCGATGGTGGCCGACCGGCCGCAGGAGGCTGCCGCGCCGGGCGCGAACGAGGCGGTCGGCACGTCCAACAACCTCATGTTCGACGAAGCATTCGCGGACGCGCTTAACAACCTGCCTCCCTACGACCCGCCGCACTCCGACCCGCTGGAAAACATCGACGTGGTCGAAACGGGAGCCTTGTTCGGTGGGATCGCGGGCTTCCATCACCTGTTCGTTCGCGTGCGGCGCACTATCACCTGACCTCTGGCCACGCGGGCACAGGTCGGCAGGGCTCTTGCAGAGTTCGCATTCCGCAGGCTGACTGCGGCGATGGCAAGCATCAGCCGGAGTCAGGTCGCTCAAGCCATCGTCGCTGGTCGGGCTCCAGCCCGAAAGGCCAATACAGCGCCAGGGGCTCGATGTCCAGCTCGTCGACCTACTGCGAGACGTCTTTCGATCGCGTCACCAGCAATGGTCCCTTCCTGACCTTCTTGGGAGCGACTCTCAGCGGCGCAAGGAAGGAGCTGTCATCTATGAAGGAGCGCTCGATGTCAACATTGTGTCGGGCGGTTTCGACCGGCTCGATGGTGCCCCACAGGAGGGTTTGGGGCGCGCCGAAGCGACCCGGTGGTGGCCGGGCGGGAGGCGGTCAAGGCCGGCCGAAGGCCGCCCGGAGGGGGAGCCTTGACGGCCGGGTGGATGGCGTCAGGGATACTGGTTGCGAGAAGCCCGTCAGGGCTTCGTGGGTGATGCCCTTCGTCGGGGGGACGGAGGCGTAGGGTGCGGTCTTCTCCAGGTTGAGCTGGTGCTCGAGGGTCTCGCCGAGAGTTCCCGGGGACCGGTCATCTATCCGCCACGCAGCCGGTGGCATGGAGAGCTGCGGCCGCAGCCACGAAGGGTTCAATCAAGCGGGCGACCACGCCGGGTCCGGGGGTCATGACAAATAGCGAGCTCGCTTCGTGGCTGCGCCGGGAGGGTCATCCTGTCTCGGCCAGGCAACGGATGTAGCCGTCGCGCAGGCCGTAGTAGACGAGGACGAGAAGCTTGCGGGCGGCGGCAACCCGGCCGATCCCGTTGGAGCCGCGCCGCTCGGCGACGCGATGGTGGGTCTGGCGGATGGGGGTGGCGCCCCGTTGGCGGCCAACCGCCTCGATGGCCGCCCAGCGCACCAGACGGACCCCTGTTTGGTTATCCGACCGCGGTGGACGGTGGTGTCGGACTCGCGGTGGGTGGGGGTGAGCCCGGCCCACGAGCACAAGTGGGCGGGGGAGGCGAAGCGGGCGGCGTCACCGATCTCGGCCAGGAACACCGCGGCCAGGACGGGACCGACCCCGGGAATGGCTTGGATGGCGTGGTAGCCGGGATGATCGGCGAGGACGTCGGCCAACAGCTCCTCGAAGTCGGCGACCTGGTCGTCGAAGCGGTCGATCAGCTCGAGCAGGGAGTCGACCCGCATCCGGTAGGCGCCGCCCAGCGGCACCGTGTCGAGGAAGCTCCGGCCGGCCACCCCGAACAGGTCCGAGGCGTTCACCACCACACCTTGTTTGGCCAGCACGGCATGGACCTGGGCCTTCAGGCCCGAGCGCAGGGCCACCAGCTTGGCCCGGTGGCGGACCAGTTCGCGCAGCTGGCGCAACCCCGGTGGCGCCACGTACGCCTCGGCCAAGCGACCCAGGCGCAGCAGGTCGATCAGGTCCTCGGCGTCGCGCTGATCGTTCTTCACCCGCCGGTGGCCCCAGTTGTTGCCCAACGGGTGGGCGAGGTGCACGCGGGCGCCCAACTCGGTCAGGACGTCAGCGGCCCAGTACCAGCCGTAGGTAGCTTCCAGGACCACCTCGGGGTGCTCGCCGGCGGCGGCCACCGCCTCAGCCAACGCCATCGCCTCGTTTTCGATCTGGATGGTCGCCAGGATCTCGCCCTCGGCGTCCTTGCGGACGATGACACTGCGGCGCCGATGCAGATCGATACCGACATACTCTGCCTGCACGGGGGTCCTCCTTCGACGCTTGGTCGTGTGAGAAACCCCGAGTTTCCCCGTGCCCTTGGCGCTGGGCGGAGCGAGGACCCCCGCCTTTCCGTTCCGTGTCGGCCCCTCAGCTGCCACCACGTCACACTCCAGCCGTCGGCGCCCGGTCCGCACTCACCACGGCCCGTCACGCAAGAGCGTGCGCTGCGCTCCTGCATCCCATCAAGGGTCTCCTCCTTCTTCTCAGGCCTTCCCGGGGCGCCCTTCAGAGCCGGGGCGGACACGTCCTGAGCCCGTCGGACTTCTACCGGGCCATCCGAGCACCTCGATCAGCCGAGTGCCGGGAGCGCAATCAAGGGCCTTCCACTACTGCAGTCGCCGCCAGAGGCCCCTGTTCGTC
>DATNQJ010000245.1:0-11821 GCA_036704085.1 Stenomitos sp. | reverse complement strand
ACGGACGAAGGATTCGCGGTCGTAAGTGGTATTCATGGCTAAATCACAAGCTCCGTGACTTGAGTTGTCTGCTCGTCCAGGGCCAACTCCACGTGCCGCTTGTAGGCCACCAGGGCACCGCGGCGGTGCGTGTCGTTCTCTGCGGCGATGGCGTTCTCTATTTCCGACAGGTATTGGTTCAAGCTCATGGGCGTCCTCGCTTCAGGGGCAACGCTTCCTGAGGGAAGTATAGGCTCCCATAAGGCCCAACTTGCCTCCTTTTCACATTAGTTTAACAAGCGGTGGCGCCGCCCGAGACTCATGCGTATCATGGAAATCGTGAGTACGTGGTTTTTTGACCTGATTGCCCCCGTCTACGAACGCGTCGCCCATCCTCTGGTGATGGGCCATCCGGCGCATGTCTTCGAGCTGTTGCAGCTCCAGGGCACCGAGAAGATCCTCGACGTGGGGGGCGGCACGGGATCCCTCGCGCGCCTCATCGTCGAGCGCACGCGCGCGGAGGTCACGGTCCTCGATGCTTCCCGCCGCATGTTGGACCAGATTCCCGATCATCCACGGCTCCACAAGGTGCATGGGCCGGCCAATAGCCTTCCTTTTCATGCCGATTCCTTCGATCTGGTGGTGAGCACGGCGGCGATGCACTGGTTGACGCCGCATCAGGCGACCCTCTCGGCCATGCGGCGGGTCCTCAAGGTGGGCGGCAAGCTTTACCTGCAGGATTTCGACAAGGCGGGGCTCGCGGGACCGCTCTTGACCCGCGGCGAGGAGCTGTTCAAGCAGGGGGCGGAGTACTTGAGTCGCCAGGAGCTCGAACCCATGCTCAAGGAGCAGGGCTTTTCGGGACGCTTTGTCTTGTTCAACTTGTTCCAGTACGCGTACATCGGCTACAAGGAGCCGTAACCCTCACCGGGTAACTTGTTGCCGTCCGTTCGTCCTGAGCTTGTCGAAGGACGAACGGATTGCTTGTGGGTTCTGGGGTGGTCTAACCAGTAAGAAGGCCGGGTCACTGACCCGGCCTTTCCATTTATCCGAAGCGGCGCTTGTAGCCTCGGGCGTAGCCCGCGTAGCCGAGGGCCGTCGCCTCGATCCCCTCGCGCAGCTTGGGGGTGACCTCCTTGACGACCTTGGCGGGGACGCCGAGCACCAGGCTGTTGGGCGGCACCACCATGTTCTCGGGCACCAGCGCGCCCGCGCCGACGATCGAGCCGCGGCCGATGACGGCCCCGTTCAGGACCGTGGCCCGCATGCCGATGAGGCAGTCGTCCTCGACGGTGGCGCCGTGGACGATGGCCCCATGGCCGAGGCTGACGCGATCGCCCAGGATGCAGGGGTGCGTGCTGCCCACATGCAGGATGCAGCCGTCCTGGACGTTGGTCTTGGTCCCGATGCGGATCGGGGCGATATCGCCCCGGACCACGCAGTTGAACCAGATGCTCGCCTCGTCGCCGAGCGTCACGTCACCCACGACCGTCGCGTTGGGAGCGATCCAGGCCGACGGGGCGATCTTGAGGTCATCCTTCAGCTCGAAGTTGAGCGCGAGTTCGAGATCTTCAGTCATACCCCGATCTTACAGGTCGAAGGTGTTGCTCGGCAACTGCGGATTGAGCGTGAGGGTGGGGATCTGCGCGCGGAAGACCACCTCGCTGCCCGCGTAGGCCTCGACGTTGCACGGCATGTTGGTCTGCTTGTCCACGGCGACGACCATCTTGCTGCAGCCGGGCAGCATGTACTGCGAGCCCGTTCCCTCGAGCAGGTCCGCCGCGCGGCCGTTGAAGGTGGCCGTGCCCGCGTAGTGGATGGTGGCCTGGGGATCCAGCAGTCCGCCGACCACAGCGGTGATGCTGGTCTGGTCGATGCGGAAGCCGCGCAGCGACAGCACCTGCGGGTCGTCGTAGGCCAGGGTCTTCTTGATGAAGGCCACCTTGACGGTGATCTTCTTGTCACCCAGGTACACGAGCTTGGCGCCGCGCTTCGTAACCGAGTCGGCCTCGGTCACGTTGGCGCGCAGCTTCTCGGGACGCGACCAGAAGAAGTCGGCCTTGCTCTGCGAGACGTCGTTGCCCTGCTTCTCCCAGAAGGCGACCGTCCCCGAGAGGGTGTTGGTGGCCGTCCAGGTCTTGCGGACCTGCGCCACGACGGCGTCGGCCTGGGCGTCGCCCTTGGCGCGCACCTGCGCGACGGGGCCGCGGCTCAGCAGCTGCGGGGACAGGCCGCAGCCGGCGGCAGTGAGGGCCAACCCGAGGGCGAAAAGCGTGATCAGATGCCGATGGGCGCGCATGGGTCCTCCTTCGGAGACGAGGCAACGAGACGCCTTATTTTAAAGGGTTCTTAAACTCTCGTAAACCTCTCGCGAGGAGTGTCCAAGGAACCTCTCCGGCGGGAGCACGACGAATTGCCGCATGCGCGGGTATAATACCGCAACCGATCGGTTGGGAAGGGGGGCTGCGCCTTGGGAACACGTCCAGATTTCATTCGGCAGGCCATGCCCAAGACCCCGCTGCCCAGCCTAGCGTGGGAGGAACTCGCTCCGCGGGGCGTCCGCTCCATCTACGATCCCTTCATGGGCACCGGCAACAGCCTCTACGCCTTCAAGCGCTACGGCGTGCGGGTCATCGGCAGCGACTTGCTGGAGAGCACCTGGTCCTCCGCGCGCGCCCTCAACGAGAACAACACCGAGCGACTGACGGACGACGCGATCGCGAGCTTCGCGGCCAGCGAGCCCCCCAACCTGTCCGCCTACTCGCGCTTCGCGAGCTGGGTCGAGCGCGGCCTTTTCACCGAGAGCCAGGCGGCTTGGCTCGGCTACTGGCGCACCCGGTTCGAGCAGCTCGAAGGCTATTCGCGCGGGCTCGCGGTGGTCGCCATCGGCTGGATGCTCGACAACTGGCTCAAGCCCCTGGAGCAGCCCGGTGCCTCGAGCGCGGGGCCCAGCGCCATGACCCTCTTCCTCAAGCGGGCCAACCAGTGGGTCTGGGACAACGGCCAGCCCAACGAGATGCTGCGCGGCAATCCGGTGGACATTGCGGGCGATGTCCAGGCCGACGCGTGCTATCTATACCTGGAGCCGCCCATGGTCTCCATCGACCTGCGCACCTGGCTCTGCGAGGCATGGGTGCAGGGGCGTCCCGAGGCGGATCTGGCCGGTTTCTACCAGGACAATCCCTTCTTCGCGCCCCTTGAGGACTATCGGCAGCGCGTCAGCAGTCTCTTCGAGCGCCTGGAGCACATCCCCATCTGGGCCATCCAGTATAGGACCGAGGAGCTGGACCTGCTATGGGGCGATCACCCCAGCTGGCTCGCGGGCCGCGAGCTGGTCGCCCAGCAGCATCTCGGCATGGGGCCGGACGCCTCGGGCGAGATGGTCTGCGTGGCTGTCCGCGCGTAGGTTAACCTCAGGTCATGGTGGGGTAAACCACCTCTTAAACTTTTAATTGTCTGTTAAAAACCGAAAGCCTGTGTTAATGGGCCGCCATAACTCCGATAACAGGCCGCCGAGCAGGGCATAATACCGAGAGCGGCAATAGGATCGGAGGACCCACATGGCAGACAACATCAACTTTTCGAGCAACCGGGCGAGCACTGGCCGTCTCGGCTCCCTGAACGGGACGGGCCGCCTCGACCCCACCGTCGCCAACCAGGCGCCGGTGGCCGATCCGACTATCAAGAAAGCCAAGACCGACACCCTGCGCCTCAGCGACGCGGCCGGTGCGGCGAGCCCGGTGGACGCAGCGAGCGTGCGCGACCTGGCCGAGAAGGTGGGCGCGGTCCAGAACGAGCAGAAGCAGGTCTCGGAGCTCCAGGCGCGCATCAACAGCCTGGTGCCGGGCGGCGTGAAGTTCGAGACCTCGGATGGTGCCAGCTGGTCCTCGACCGAGCTCAAGAATCTCCAGGAAGTCGTCGAGGGCATGTCGCCGAGCGATCGCCAGGCGCTGTCCGGCATGAACTTCGTCCGTGCGGGCAAGGTGGATCTCGCGGACGGCGCGAACGCCTCGACGGAAAAGCAGGTGGGCGAGGGGTTTACCGACGGCGGTGCGATGGCGTCGGCCAGGACTCAGGGTGAGAGCAAGGGCGTCATGGGCCGGCTGGGTGAGTTTGCCCGCCATTCGGCCGAGGTGCTGGAGGGGATTCCCATCCTGCGCTACATCGGTCGTGCGCTCAAGAGCCTCTTCGGGCAGCAGGCCCCCGAGCGCGCCATCGTCTTCGGCAACTCGGGCACGATGATCTCCAAGCAGATCTGGGCGCACGAGATCGGCCACCAGGTCCAGATGGTCAACCGGGGCTGGAACCCCGAGAAGATCGCCGAATTCGCCAAGCTGTCGGGCTGGACCGAGACCTACGGCAACAAGCAGTATGCCGCCGACGGCGTGGACAACCGCACGGGCGAGCGCATGAATTTCGATGAGCAGGTCCTCAAGGCCGGGCGCAGCGACAACTTCGTCTCCAAGTACGCCATGACGAGCCCCACCGAGGACTTCGCCGAGTCGTACCAGGCCTTCCTGAACGACCCCAAGAAGCTCATGGAGCAAGCCCCCGAGAAGTTCCTGTTCATCAACGCCCAGTCCCAGAAGTACAGCGCCAGCGAGGTCAAGGGCTACGCCCAGCAGGCGGGCCAGGATCTCGACACCGTGGCCACCGAGTTGATGCTCAACTCGGGCCTCAAGCAGGAGACGCTGAACTCGCTTCTGACCGTCAACGGCGTTGCGCCGGACAAGGGCGCGCTCTTGTCGGATGCGGCCTCGCACCTGACCTCGGGCGATGCGCTCAGCCAGGCCTGGGCCAAGATCGCTACCGACGCGAAGGACCCTCAGGGGGCCGCTCGGCTCCTGGCGGATCCGGCAAGCACTCTCGGAGAGGTCTGGAACAAGCTCGCACCCGATGAGCAGGCCCTCCTCAAGGACCAGACGTTCATGCAGGCCCGCCTCAATGAGCTGCAGGGCGGTTTTGCGAGCTATCGCTCGTCCGCCGACGCCACGGAGACCGAGCTCTATCGCGAGGGTACCAAGGCGCTTGTGGATCGATTGATGAACGATCCGGCCTATCGCCAGACCCTCGCACAGGATCCGGCTCAGGCACTGACGGGTCTGCACCTGCCTCCCGAGGTCGTCGAGGCTTTCACCCACAACCCGGGGGCGGTTTCCAAGTTTACCCAGGCCATCGGAGAGCTGATGGACCATGCCTCGGCCGAGGAGAAGAGCCGCTACCAGGCCAACCTGCTCAAGGCCCTGCCTCAGCTCGGTCCCGAGCACTTTGGGGCGCTCGCGATGGCGCTCAACAACCCGAAGGACGAGGGACTCGCCGGCAAGATGGTCAAGCAGGCCCTCGAAACGGGCAGTGTCGTGTACCAGGGCGGTGGGGAGCCTCCCTTCGCCTAAGCTGAAGGAGAACCCTTGGACCTCTCGGCATCTCACGTGTTCCAGACGCTCGAGGCTTACCTGGAGCGCCAATCTTGCCCCGGCACGCTGCAGGTGTTGCAGCGTGCCGTGTTGTCGAAAGGCTCGCTCGCTGTCCAAGCCGACGGCCACTGGCCGATTGTCGACTTTCCGCTGGCCCTGCATCGTGCCCTGGGGGGCGATCCGGCGGTGGGGCTGGGTGTGGCGGGCACCTGCGCCATGTTCTACGGCTTCGCCGACGTCGTGGATGACGCCCAGGACCATGATCTCACGGCCGTGCCCTGGGATGCGTGGGGCTGGGAGCAGGCGGTCAACACGGGGCTCGCCCTCTTGTTCGAGAGCCTGCAGTATCTGTACGAGGTAGCGCCCCAGGCGGCGCCCGCCATCGTCGAGGTCTTCATCCGGGCCGGCCGGACGATGACCCACGGCCAGCATGTGGACCTGATCGGTCAGGACGTCCAGCAGCCGGGGTGGCAGAGCTATCTCTCGGCCGTCGAGCGAAAGAGCGGGGCCTCGTTCGGAGCCTACGCACAGGCGATCGCCCTGGCGAACGGTCAGTCTCCGGAGACGGCCATGGTCTACCAGGACCTCGGGCGCTCCCTCGGGGTCCTCTTCCAGATGCTCAACGACACGTATGAGCTCTGGAACGACCGTCTGTCCTCGGACTTCGAGAACCGCCGCCTATCGTTGCCCATCGCACTCGGCTTTGAACAGCTTCAAGGAGCCGCTCGCCAGCAGTTGGTCTCCGTCCTGTCGGGACCCCGCACCCTGGAGACGCAGCACCAGTTGGTCGACTTCCTGGAGGCGTCCGGCGTGAAGGGGTATGCAACGCTGCGCATTGAGGTATACAGGAGGAAGATCGAGGGCCTCGTGGCCCAGCTCGGCCTTTCCGGCGTGCCGTATCTCGGGCGATTGCTTGAGATTCCGGCCTTCCCACAACACCATGTCGCGATCTAGCGCCAGGAGACTACGCGTTTGACGTCCGCAACCACCCGGCTCGGCAACCTTCTGTTTAACCTCCTCATTGCGGCGGTCCTCGCCTGCTGGGGCGTCGCAATGGTCGGATCCCTGCAGCTGGTCGATCACCCCTTTCCGGGCTTCCGCTACGAGGCCACCCTCACGGTCTCGGCCACCAACGATCCCGCCTGGAACGGCTCCAAGGCCAAGCTTCAGCAGTTTGATCGGATCCTGCGGGTCGAGGGCCACGATCTCAAGACTCCGGGGGATCTGAGGGACTTCGTACGCTCCCAGCCCGTCGGGACGCCGCTGCACTACGACCTCTTGCGTGAGAAGAAGCCCGTGAGCGTGAGGGTGGCGACCCAGATGTTCGATCTGGTGGCCTGGCTCAAGAGCTTCCTGCCGTTCATGCTCATCGGCCTGCTGCACCTCTTGGTCGCGGCCGTCGCGTTCTGGATGAAGCCGAAGAGCGTGACCTCGCGCGTTCACCTGGCCATGAACGCGGCCCTGTGCCTGTACTTTGCGGCCGGAAACGACTACGACGCTGGCCGCTCGCTTGCGCCGCTGTACCTGCTGTCGATTCCCCTGCTCGGTAGCACCTTCCTGCACCTCGGGCTGACGTTCCCCGAGGCCCCCATGTGGTTGCGGAAGCGGCCCTGGATGCATGTCCTTCCCTACGTGCCCGTGCTGGCCATCGTGCCGTACTGGCTTACGGTCTTCCGTCCAGAAGGCTACCTGGCGGGCGCCGATCGCTTCGATACGCACATGAGCATGCAGGACGTTTCCTTCACCTGGGTGATGGTCGGCCTGCTCTGCCTGATCGGCGCCATGATCTTCCGGCTCGCCCGCAGCAAGCGCCCCATCGAGAAGCAACAGGTCAAGATCGCCCTCTTCGGGGCGGCGCTCGCTTATTTGCCGGGCGGCCTCCTGTGGGTCGTCCCGTACCTGGCGAACTTCTCCCTGGACAACTCGGGGGTGCTCGTCATCCTCACCTACGCGTGCTTCGTGTTCTTCCCGGTCTCGATCGCCTATGCGATCGTCCGGCACAAGCTGTTCGACATCGACCTGGTCATCAAGCGGACGATGGTCTATGCGACCGTCGTGGCGGCCCTGACCGCCGTTTACGTCCTGACCTTGTCGGGCGTTCGCTGGGCCATCGATCACCTCTTCCACGCGTCGGGCAGCGACCTGGGCAATGTCCTGGCGACTGCCGTGGTGGCCCTCGCGTTCGTGCCGGTGCGCTCGCGCACGCAGTTCGTCATCGATCGCCTCTTCTACCGCAACCGCTACGACTTCCGGACGGTGCTCAGCGACTACACCCGCTTCACCAAGGAGAACCCGGAGCTGGAGGCGGTGGTCGACAAGTACCTCGCGGTGGTCACCGAGACCATGCACCCCCGCCACATGTCGATCATGGTGCGCGACCCCAAGACCCTCGCCCTCAACGTCTACAAGACCGCAGGCCTCTCGGTCTTCCCGGACAACTTCGCCATCCCCTCGAGCAGCCCGGAGGTCGCCGAGCTCTTCCAGTCGCGCAAGACCGGCATGCGCCCGTCCCGGGCCACCACGCGCCAGCTCTCGCACCTGGACGCCCTGGGCATCGCCTTCTGCGTGCCCCTCGAGATCAAGGGCGAGATCCTCGGGATGATCAACGTCGGCCAGAAGCTCTCCGAGCTCGACTACACGGCCGAGGACCAGGGCCTGCTCGTCAACATGGGCCAGCAGCTCGCGAGCGTCATTCGCATCAACGAGATGACCAAGGCTGAGGTCAACCGGGCGCGCCTCGATGCGGAGCTCGAGACCGCCCGTCACATCCAGGCCTCGCTCTTGCCTACCGCGGCCCCGGCGCCCCTGGGCCTCGAGGTGATGGGGTCCTCGGAGTCCGCCTACGAGTTCGGCGGCGACTACTACGACCTCGTCACGCTGCACGACGGCCAGCTGCGCGTGGTGGTGGGCGACGTGGCCGGCAAGGGCGTCCAGGCCGCCATGGTCATGGCCATGGCCAAGAGCTGCTTCTTCAACCAGGTGCGCAGCAACCCGGATCTGCCCACGGTCATGACGGCCATCAACACCATGATCATCGAGACCATCGACGACAAGAAGCACCGCAAGACGTCCCTCATCTACGCGGCCATCGACCCCGCGGCCAAGACCCTGCGTTACACCTGTGCCGGCCATCAGCCGCCGCACTACTACAACGCCGAGACGGGCCAGGTCGAAGAGCTGCCCATCCCGGGCTCCTTCCCCTTCGGGGCCTCCAAACTCGCCAAGTATCAGGAAGTCTCGGTTGCCCTGCATACGGGGGATGTGCTCGTCTTCTACACCGACGGCATCACCGAGGCCGAGAACCCGGATCACCAGATGTTCTACCGGATCGAGGACGGACCGGATGGTTCGGACGTCGTGCACGACAACCTGCGCGCGATCCTGGAGGGCGCCCATCAGGAGAGCGCCCACGAGATCCACCGGCGCATCCTGCGTGGTGTGAGCCAGTGGGTAGACGGCGGCCCGCAGACCGACGACATCACCCTGGTGGTCGTGAAGGTGCAGTAACGAACGAACCCCCGGCCTTTCGGCCGGGGGTCGCTGTTAGACAGTCGCTATTCGGTGCGCTTCTTGCCTTCCTCGATCAAGTCTCTGACCTTCTGGCCGCCCTTGTGTCCGATCTCGGAGTAAAACTCGGGGCCATATTTCTCCTTGGTCACGTTCCCGCCGATCTCGCCGCCCTTGTGGCCGATCTCGGAGTAAAACTCGGGACCGTATTTCTCCTTGACCGTCTCGCCACCCTTGTGGCCGATCTCGGAATAGAACTCGGGACCGTACTCTTCCTTGACCTTTTCCCCGCCGAGATGTCCCGCTTCCCGGACAGTCATATCGCCTTTAACTTTACGTTCAGGCATCTGGGTCCTCCCTTCGGCTGACGGAGTGTAGGTGTAAAGATTTGTAACAACACAATACGCCCCCGCGGAGAGGTGTCAAGTCACGGTCGGACCGCTAGTGGACGTTGCGGATGACCCCCACGACGCGTCCCTGCACCGTCACGGAGTCCACGTAGATCGGATCCATGGTGGAGTTGGCCGGCTGCAGCCGGATCCGTCCCGCCTCGCGGTAGAGGCGCTTGAGAGTCGCCTCGCCGTTGTCGAGGAGGGCGACCACGATCTCGCCGTCGCGGGCCGTCGCCTGCGGCTTCACGATCACCATGTCGCCCGGCATGATGTGATCCTCGATCATGCTCTCGCCCTTGACCTCCAGCACGTAGTTGTTGCCGGTGGCCCAGAGTCCCGTGAGATCCAGGGTCTCGGTGCCGTCCCCGATGGCCTCGATGGGGCGGCCCGCCGCGATCCGCCCCAGGATGGGCAGCTTGGGCGTTTCGACGGGGAACTCGATCGGAGCCGCGGCCGGAGTCGGGGTGGCGGCGGTCGGGCTCTCGAGGAGCTGGATGGCGCGGTTCTTGCCCTTCTCCCAGCGGATGAGCCCGCGCTCGGCCAGGCCCGTCAGGTGGTAGTGGATGGTCGAGGTCGAGTGGACGCCGAGCGCCTCGACGATCTCGCGGATCGAGGGGACGTAGCCCCGCTCGGCGATCGCCCGGCGCAGGTAATCCAGCACCTCTTGTTGACGCCGGGGCAACTTCGTCTCGACCATCGGACCACTCCTCACGCAAAAATTGAAACAAAGGTTCGAACTGGTCCCATTCTAGGAGTGGCGCGGGCACTTGTCTAGGGGGTAAGCGTGAGACGGGCCGAGGTTAACCCGGGGTCAAGGCTCGTTTGTCTCCCCACTTGTCACGACTCGTAAAAATCGTTTAGACTTGGGCGTTAGCACTCCCCTTGGGTGACTGCTAATCCCCTGTGAAATCCACCACCCTGTTAGGAGGTTTCCAATCATGGCCACTGCTACCGCGCAGCACATTCGTCCGCTTGGCGATCGCCTCGTCGTGAAGGTCGTCAAGGAAGAGAAGACCGCGGGCGGGATCGTGCTCCCTGACACCGTTCAGGAGAAGCCCCAAATCGGTGAGGTCATCGCCGTGGGCCCCGGCCGCCTGTTGGATTCCGGTGAGCGCGCCAAGATGGAAGTCGCCAAGGGCAACAAGGTGCTGTTCGCCAAGTACGCGGGCACCGAGGTCAAGCTCGACGGCGAGAACTATCTGTTGATCGCGGAGAAGGACATCCTCGGCATCATCGAGTAGTGCCTGACAACTCTGTTCCTTCGAGCCGCTTAGGCGGCCACAGGCAACACATGCCTGGTTTTGTCAGGTACTAGTAACCAACACAGCCAGAGATAGAGGAGAACACAATGGCTAAGCAGATTCTGTTCGACGAGCAGGCTCGTCGCGCCCTCGAGCGGGGCGTCAACGCGGTCGCGGATGCGGTGAAGGTCACCCTCGGCCCCAAGGGCCGCAACGTCGTGCTCGAGAAGAAGTTCGGCGCGCCCCAGATCGTCAACGATGGCGTGACCATCGCCAAGGAGATCGAGCTCGAGGATCCCGTCGAGAACACCGGCGCCCAGCTCGTCCGTGAGGTCGCCTCCAAGACCAACGACGTCGCCGGCGACGGCACCACCACGAGCACCGTGCTCGCCCAGGCCATGATCCGCGAGGGTCTCAAGAACGTGGCCGCCGGCGCCAACGGCATGTCGGTCCGCGCCGGCATCCACAAGGCCGCCGAGGTGGCGGTCGCCGAGATCAAGAAGCTCTCGAAGCCCGTCGAGAACCGCTCGGCCATCGCCCAGGTCGCGACCATCTCGGCCCAGGACGAGGAGATCGGCCACCTGATCGCCGAGGCCATGGAGAAGGTCGGCAAGGACGGCGTCATCACCGTCGAGGAGTCCAAGACCACCGGCACCACGCTGGAGACGGTCGAGGGCATGCAGTTCGACAAGGGCTACATCTCGGCCTACTTCGTGACCGACTCGGAGCGCATGGAGGCCGTCCTCGACGAGCCCTACATGCTCGTCACCGACAAGAAGATCGCGGTCGTCGCCGACCTCATCCCCATGCTCGAGAAGGTCGCCCGCGCCGGCCGTCCCCTGCTCATCATCGCCGAGGACATCGAGGGTGAGGCCCTCTCGACGCTCGTCGTCAACAAGCTCCGCGGCATCCTGACGGCCGTCGCCGTCAAGGCGCCCGGCTTCGGCGATCGCCGCAAGGCCATGCTCGAGGACATCGCGGTGCTGACCGGCGCCACGGTCATCAGCGAGGATGTGGGTCTGCGCCTCGAGAACGTCACGGTCGAGATGCTGGGCCGCGCCCGTCAGGTGCGCGTCAGCCGCGACAAGACGACCATCGTCTCCTTCAAGGACGAGAAGACCACCCAGGAAGTCGAGAAGCGCGTCGGCCTCATCCGCAAGCAGATCGAGGAGACCGAGAGCGAGTTCGACCGCGAGAAGCTCCAGGAGCGCCTCGCCAAGCTGGCCGGCGGCGTGGCCGTCATCCAGGTGGGCGCTGCGACCGAGACCGAGCTCAAGGATCGCAAGCT
>DATNQJ010000244.1:0-3830 GCA_036704085.1 Stenomitos sp. | reverse complement strand
GTCCGTTGATCCTACCCATGGACGCCCAGCGCGTGGGACAGGTGCTCATCAACCTGCTCAACAATGCCATCAAGTTCACGCCCGCAGGCGGCGTGATCCGGGTCCGGAGCGACGTGGCGGACGATCACGTCGTGGTCCGGGTCGAGGACTCCGGCTTGGGGATTGCCCCCGAGGACCTCCCCAAGCTCTTCAATCGGTTCTCCCAGCTCGAGGCGGGGCGCCGGAAGAAGACGGGGGTCGGACTGGGGCTGAACATCAGCAAGTCGATCATCGAGGCTCATGGCGGACGGATGGGGGTCCAGAGCGAGGTCGGGAAGGGGACGACGTTCTGGTTCAGTCTGCCGTATGGCCAGTCGGAGGCTGGTGGCGAGAGCCGAGACTAGGGGAAGGGGAAGCTCGTCAGGAAGTCGTTGAGCAGGGAGAGGTTGAGGACCTGTTCGGTCACGATGTTGTAGCAGATGACCCGAAAGGTGCCGTCTTTGAGCGTGACGAGGAAGATGACGTTGAACGGATCGCTCTCGACGAAGACGGGAGCGGAGGCCGCCACGGCATCCAGCGCCAGGTTGGCATAGGGCATCACGTCGATGTGCCCGGTCCAGAGGTCCAAGCAAAAGAGGCCACGGCGCAGGGTATCGTTCCAGACCACGAAGCGGCCCCAGACGGTGTCGATGCTGGCGGCGCCCGCATGAAAATTGTCCACGATCGTCTGGTTGGGCAGGAGGGCGGTGACTTGAGGCTCCTGTGGGGTGTAGAGGTACAGGCCACCATCGGCCGTCGTGAAGACGACCAGGGTGTTCAGGCCGTCCACCGCAATCGAGGTGACTCCGCCGTGACGAGCCGCCAGGGCGTTGATCTTGGTGAGGAAGCGGGGCTTGGCCAGGTACCAGGTGATTTCGGCCCCGGGCACGACCGTGATGGCGGGCGCGGTCGACACGGTGGCATACTTCGTCTGATCGATCAGTGGCGTAGGCGTCGGGCTCGGCGCGGGCGACTCCGACTCGCTCGGCTCGGGCGATGCCGAGTCGCTGGGCGATGGGGAGCCGCTGGAATTGGGCGATGGTGAGGGGGAAGAGGTGGCGGAGGACGTCGCGCCCCCCAGGTCGCCGAAGACGGGAGCGACGGTGGTGTCGTACTTCACGTAGGCAAACCCGATCCCCCTGGCGGCCAGGGCAGGATCGCTTTGACCGAGGAAGTACAAGTGCGCATCCCCGCTCATGCTGGGGAAGAAAGCGAATCCCCCCACCTCCAGTTTGCCGTCGACCAGCACGACTCGTTCTTCGCGCCATGCATCGAACAGGTAGAGGTTTCGCCGGTCATCGTACAGATACTGCCCCGGGACGAAGGTCGCGACGTTCTCGATGCCCGGACCCGTGCCCGGATAATAGAGGATCTCCTTGCGCGGCAGGTCGTAAACGGCCAGTTGGGCTCTCTGATCGGGGGGCGCGATAAAGGGCACCTGGGTGAAGGGCCCTGGTGTGATGCTGTCGCTGGCGGGCCCGCTCAGGCTGATCGGCAGGACCGGTCCCCGCCCGATGGGCCAAGCGACGGGACCTGCCTGCATGGGGTGGGGAGACGTTCCACATGCGGACGCGATGAACAGGATCAAGGCGCTACAGGCGCCCAGACTCGCTTGGAGTCGCGAGCGCCGTCTTCTGCGTCTGATCACAGTCCGCCTCTCCCTCTTCCCACTCGGTCTGGAGGTCGGTCAGGAGCTTAAGCGATCAAGCAAGCCGCGCCATAGGGTGGCATTGCCGGAGATCTTCATCCCGTGATCCGAGACGGGCGTCCGCTCTCGGCAGGTCCGGCCTCTGGGCGCGCGTTAGGGGGAGCTGGCCGAGTGGCGAGGCGAGGCGGCACCGAACTGGGTTCGGTAAAGCGCCGCGTAGCGCCCGTCCTGGACCATGAGCTCGGCGTGCGTGCCGCGCTCGGCGATGCGCCCGTCCGCGATGACCAGGATCAGATCCGCGTTGCGGATGGTGCTCAGGCGGTGCGCGATGACCAGGCTCGTCCGGCCTGCGAGCAGGCGATTCATGGCCGCCTGGATGGCGGCCTCGGTCCGCGTGTCGACGTGGCTGGTCGCCTCGTCCAGGATCAGGATGGGACGGTCGGCGAGGATGGCCCGCGCGATGGACAGCAGCTGTCCCTGGCCGTGACTCAGCTGGACACCCGCCTGGCCGAGTCGCGTCCGGTAGCCGTCCGGCAAGGCCATGATGAAGTCGTGGGCGCCCACCTCACGGGCAATCCGCTCGATCTCCTCGGGGGAAGCGTCGGGGCGGCCGTAGGCGAGATTCTCCGCCACGGTCGCCGTGAACAGGAAGGGCTCCTGCGGAACGAGCGCCAGCTGGTGACGCAGGTCCGCCTTGTGGAGGGCGCGCAGGTCCACCCCGTCGAGGGTGATGGTCCCGTCCGTGACGTCATAGAACCGAGGGATGAGGCTCGCGATGGTCGTCTTGCCCGCCCCGGTCGCCCCGACGAGGGCCACCGTCCGGCCGGGCTCCATGGTGAAGGAGATCTCGGAGAGCACCGGGCGGTCCGCCTCGTAGCCGAACGAGACCCGCTCGAACACCAGGCGACCCTCTGCCGAGACGAGATGCCGTGCGTCCGGAGCGTCCGGAGTTTCGGGAGCGGCGTCCAGGAGGGAGTAGATGCGCTCGGCGCCGGCAAGGGCGGACTGGAATTGCGCCGCCACCTGGGTCGCGAGCTGGACGGGGCGGAAGAACTGCTGCACGTAGAGCAGGAAGGCGGCGACGAGCCCGACCGTAAGCTCGCCATGGAAGACGAGGTAGGATCCGTAGCCAATGACCAGGGCGTTGGCGAGGGCCCCCAAGAGTTCGATGCTCGGGGAAAAGGCCGAGCTGACGGCCTGGGCCGAGATGTTGGCGTCCCGGTTCGCGGCGTTGCGCGTCCGGAAGCGAGCCAGGTTGGCCTCGGTTCGGTTGAAGGCCTGGGCCTCGCGCACGCCCTGGATCTCCTCCTGGAGGTCGGCCATGACCGCTCCGGTCGTCTGGCGCGTGGTCCGGTAGGCCCGCCGTGCCCTCCTGGCGAGCAGCCAGGTCGTCAACAGCATCAGCGGGATCACCGTGAGCGAGGTCAGGGCCAGGCGCCAGCTGAGCGTGAGCATGGCGATGATGACGCCGCACAAGCTCAGGAGGGCGCCCAGGATCTGGGTGAGGCCCTGGGACATGAGCTGGTTGAGGGTGTCGACGTCGTTGGTGACCCGGCTCATGAGGTCGCCCACCGGCTGCCGGCTGAAGAAGGCGACGGGCATGTCCTGGAGCTTGGAGAACAGGCGTTCCCGCAGGCTCGCGAGGATGCGCTGGCCGATGGTGCCGATCAGGATCATCTGGGTCCGGCTCACCAGGCCCCCGATCCCGTAGACGGCCAGGAGCACGCCCATGAGACGGAAGAGTTCGGCGCCGTCGCGATGCAGGATCGGACCGTCGATGGCCCGGCCGATGAGCCATGGGGCGATCGCCTGGCTTGCGGCCGAGAGCACGACCAAGCTGAACGCGAGGGCGAGCGATCGCCCATGGGGCCTGAGCTCCTGGCCGAGTCGGCGGGCGGTCAGCCCCCCATGGTGTGCGCGCTGGTCCGCGTTTTCGACCAGCCCGGCGATGCCCCGGATCATGCGAGACCTCCCACGGTGACGGTGTCGTCCAGGAACTGGGCGCCCAGGATATCGGCATAGAGGGGGCACGACTCGAGGAGCTCCTCGTGAGTCCCCTGAGCGGCCAGCTTGCCGCCATCCAGGACGAGGATGCGGTCGGCATCCCGGACGGTGCTGAAGCGCTGGGCGATGACGAAGCAGGTGCGGTGACGCTCGCGCATCA
>DATNQJ010000243.1:0-5321 GCA_036704085.1 Stenomitos sp. | reverse complement strand
GACCTTGTGCCACGCCGCCGACAGGCCCTCTCCGATCTTGTTCCAGCTCACGGCGCCTCCTTGGCTTTCGCCCCTCGGGATCTTGTACCCGCCATGGATGCGGAGGCCCCTCGGGCGATCGCCCTTCCGGAACGCGACCTGGAGCTCGGCCTCATGAGGGCCCTCCGACCCGCCACCCATGCCCCGGCACGAATGGCCGCCAATGGCGTCATGACGCCATCTCAAGCCCATAACATCTCCTTGACGGTTGTTCGCAACGGGGGGTAGGATCATGTCAGGCCGTTCGATTCGTCATCGCACCGGTCGACCCAGCATGACGCCAGACTTCCCGCGGAGGACGCATGAGCAGAACCCTGACCTACGTCACCATTCCCGTGATCGCCCTCTTCATCGGCGGGGCCGTCCAGGTATTCCGGCCCCTCCCGCCGGTCCAGGCGCAGGCGACCGCGAGCCAGGTGACCCTGCCGGGCGCGTTCTCGATGGCCTTCCCGGCCCGCGGCCAGGCCGCCATCGGCGAGGAGACCCTGGGCGTGGTGGCCGAGACGCCGAACCAGCAGCCGGCGGCGATCGCAAGCCTCACCAAGATGATGACGGCCTACCTGCTCCTGCAGGCCCAGCCCCTCAAGGTGGGCGAGGACGGACCGGTCACCACGATCACGGCCGCGGACGTCGCGGTGTACGAGCAGGACAAGGCCAGCGGCTACTCGGTCGCCAAGGTGAGCGTGGGCGAAAAGCTCACGGAGCGTCAGATGCTGCAGGCGCTGCTCTTGCCGTCGGCCGACAACATCGCCACCCTGATCGCCCAGCAGGTCGCCGGTAGCGAGGAGAAGTTCGTCGCCAAGATGAACGCGGCGGCGAAGGCCCTGGGGATGACCCAGACCACCTATGCCGACGCCTCGGGCGTCAATCCGGCCACCGTCAGCACGGCCCACGACCAGCTCCTCCTCGCGCAGGCGGTCATCAAGGACCGGACCATCCGGGACATCGTGGCGATGCCGCAGGCAGACCTGCCGACGGCAGGCCGTGTCTTCAACGTGAACTTCATGGTCGGCAAGCAAGGGATCACCGGCATCAAGACCGGTAGCACGCTAGCGGCCGGCAGCTGCTTCGTCGGCTCCTATCCGGTCATGATCAACGGCACGCAGCGCACCGTGCTCTGCGCCCTGCTGGGTCAGCAGTCCCTCAAGGTCGCCATCACGACCAACGCGGCCCTGATGCACGCGGCCGCCCCGCAGTTCAAGGACTACGCCCTCCCCGCGCCGGCCAACGGCATCGCCCAGTTGACCACGCCCTGGAAGCAGGCAGCGACACTCACGCCCAGCCAGCCGCTCCAGGTGTTCGGGTTCCCTGGCATGACCGTCAACCTGTCGGCCAAGGTGACGCAGGCCAACCTGCCCATCAAGCAGGGCCAGGAGGTCGCGGCCCTGACGGTCACGACGGGCCATGCGTCCAAGTCGTTCGCCCTCACCTCCGCCCAGGCCATCGAACAGCCCAATTTCCTCTGGAGACTGCACCGCTAACCCGGGTGAGAGTGGCCCTAGCAGCGCGGTTCGGCCCAGCGATTCAATCGCTGGGCCTTTTTGCAGGCTGAATCACGCGGCGCCTGGGTCATTCCTCGCCGCGGTAGTAGTCGACCTCCTGCATCTCGAAGAACTTGCGCTGCGGCTTGATCATCCACTTGTTGGAAGCGGGGTAGGTCACGATCTCCGCCTGGGGGTTGTCGGCGATGACCAGGTACTCCAGATCGACCGACCCCGTGTTGCGGACCTGATGGGCCTCGCCGGGCGGCAGCAGGCAGCAGTCGCCCGGGCCGACCGGATAGGTGATCTCTCCCTCGCGCAGCTCCCCGGTGCCCGCCGTGAACAGGTACATCTCCCACTGGGTCGTGTGGACATGGAGCGGCCAGTTGCTTGCCCCGGGCGGGATCTTCGCCTGGGCCACGTCGAAGGGATGCCCCCCGCCCCAGGTGCCGGTGTCCTTCATCCCTCTCAGGGCCAGGGAGAGGTCGCGCTGGGAGACCTGGTACGTCCCCTTCGGAGAGCGGGTGTCCTTCCAGGGAATCGTCTCGGCGTTGATCTTGGGCACGGTAGGCTCCTTCAGTAAACAAGCGGTTCCTCCGCATGGTACAGGAAGGCGAGGAAGCCTGCCGCCGCGCCCGGACACGCCTTTACGGCGACTCACGGCGCCCCTACAATGGATCGCCTGCCTCCCGCCTCATTCCTCCCGCTCAGGCTGCATGCTCGACCAAATTCTCAACACCAAGCTCTTCGCACCGCCCTGCCCCGGCAAGGTCGTGCCCCGCCCGGCCCTCCTCGCGCGACTGTCCGAAGGGCTCGCGGGAAAGCTGACTGTGGTCTCGGCCCCGGCCGGCTTCGGAAAGTCCAGCCTCCTGGCGGAGTGGCTCACGACGGGCGATCGCCTCCTTACCGCCTGGTTCTCGCTGGATGCGGACGACAACGACCCGATCCGCTTCTGGAGCCACCTGACCGCCGCCATCGAGCGCGCGACGGGCCTGACCTTCGAGCCGATCCATGACCTGCTGGGACAGGCCGCAAGCCCCCGGGCCATGGCCCTCGCATGCCTCACGGCCCTCTCCGGCCTTCCCGGCCCCCTGCTGGTGGTCCTCGATGACGTCCACGTCCTGAACGCGCCGGCCCTCCTGGAGTCGGTGGGGCTCCTGGTGGATCGGCTGCCAACGGGCGTGCACCTGGTGCTCCTCACCCGCACCGATCCGCCCCTGCCGCTTGCCCGCATGCGCGCCCGCGGGGAGCTCACGGAGATCCGGGCGGACGACCTGCGCTTCACCGACTCGGACGCCGCGCTGTACCTCAACCAGCGCATGGGCCTGGACCTGGGTGCAGGCGACGTCCAGAAGCTACGTGCCAGCACCGAAGGCTGGATCGCGGGCCTGCAGCTCGCGGCCCTGTCCATGCGCACCATGACCGATCGGCAGGGGTTCATTGCCGGGTTCAACGGGCGCAACCGCTACATCATGGACTACCTGACGGAAGAGGCGCTCGCTCAGCAGCCACCCGAGATCCAGGAGTTCCTGCTCGAGACGTCGATCCTCGACCGCTTCGACGGCGCCATCTGTCGCGCGGTCACGAGCGGCGGCCACGGCCAGGAGATGCTCGAACGCCTCGACCAGTTGAACCTCTTCCTGGTGCCCCAGGACGACGTTCGCTGCTGGTACCGTTACCACCACCT
This sequence comes from Stenomitos sp., assembly GCA_036704085.1. Lineage (GTDB taxonomy): Bacteria > Cyanobacteriota > Sericytochromatia > S15B-MN24 > UBA4093 > DATNQJ01. The sequence continues at coordinate 2,114 of DATNQJ010000243.1, read as the reverse complement.
GTTCGCTGAGATGCTGCGGCACCTGCTCCACATGCGACGTCCCGGCATGATCGAAGCCCTGCACCGCAAGGCGGCCCGAGCGTTCGACGCCCAGGGGTTCGTCTTCGAGGCCATTCACCACGCGCTCAAGGGCCAGGATTTCGAGTGGGCCGCCGATCGCATCGACACGGGCTATACCAGCCTCAAGCGCGGGCAGCTCGCCGTGCTCATCGGATGGCTCGCGGCCCTGCCTGAAGCGCTCTTGACCCAACGACCACACCTGAACCTCCTGCGCGCGCGGGTGTTGCTCACCACCGGCCAGACCGACCGGCTGCTCTCCATCCTCGACACCGTGCGGGAAGGGCTCTCGCGCCAGCCGGATCCCACGCTCGACGTTCAATCCATGGCCCTGGAGGGCTACCTGGCGCGGGCGCAGGGGGATCTGCCCCGCGCCATCCGGCTCAGCCGCCAGGCGCTCGACTTGCTGGCCCCGGAGGATGCCGGTTGGCGCCTCTTGGCCGGAATGACGCTCGCCCTCGGTCACCACTTCTCGTGCGAGCCGGAGGCGGCCGCTCGCGCCTACGAAGAGCTGGCGCGGCAAGCCAGGCGGTTTGGAGAGGCCTATTACGTCATCGTGGGGCTGAGCCTCCACGGCGCCCTGGCCGTGTTCATGGGACGCTTCCGCGAGGCCCAGCGCCTCTTCGACGAGGCGTTCGGCTACGCCGCAGCCCAGGGCGTGCGCGACGGGACGGCCATCAGCTTCGGCATCGCGAGCCAGGGGGAGCTGCTGCGCGAGCGCAACGAGTTCGAAGCGGCCGAGCGCTTTCTCCTGGAAGGCACCACCTACGGCCAGGAGATGCTCGACTCGGCCCTGAACAGCTACACCGGCCTCTCCCGGCTGAGGCACTCCCAGGGGGATCTTCCGGGCGCCGTTCAGGTGCTGGAAGAGTGCCTGGCCCTCGTGCGCGAGGCCGACATGCCGCTGCTCATCGCGCGCTGCGAGCTCAACCTGGCGATGCAGCGCGCCTTGCTCGCACTCTCCCAAGGCTCCGCGGGCATCGCCGAGGCGGTCCGCTGGGCGAAGGGCGTCACGCCCCGCGAAGCGCCCGGCTACTTGACCTGGACCTTCCAGGCCGAGGGGCTGGCCGCCGCCAAGGTCCACCTGGTGGCCGGAAACGATGCCGAGGCCGAGACGTGGCTCGCCTCCTCCGAGCGAATCGGCCGGAAACTCGACCAGCGCATGGTCCTCGTCCGCGTGCACATCCTTCGCACCCTCCTGCACGAGCGCCGTGGAGAACGCTCCCTGGCCCAAGCGGCGCTGGCCGAGGCGATCGCCCTGGCGGAGCCCGAGGCCTACGTCCGGGCCTTCCTGGACGAGGGCCCGGCCATCGGGTCCTTGCTACGAGAGGTCGCCAAGGGGCTGTCCGGTCACTTGCAGGCCTTTGCCGAACGATTGCTCATGGGCGTCGCGACGAAGCCGGCCCCCACCTCCGGGCTCGCCGAGGCCCTCAGCGAGCGTGAGCAGGAGGTCCTGACCCTCATCGCCGCCGGTCACAGCAACAAGGAAATCGGCGCGCTCCTCGGCATCGAGCTCAATACCGTCAAGAAGCACAGCAGCAGCATCCTCGGCAAGCTCGCCTGCAGCAATCGTACGCAGGCCGTGGCCCGGGCCCGCGATCTCCAGTTGCTCTGATCCCTGGTAGCACCAAAGTGCTATCCGGGGAACTCGCGAAAGACTACACCTTGGTGGGATGTTCCCGCTCCGCCTGTCGCCTAGTCTAGTGCCATAGACACCGCCGCATCGGGCGTCGATGCGCCGGCAAGACTGGAGGAGGCGATCATGCCACCCCGCTTCTACCGCATCCGCGTCAGCCCCGAGCTGGGGCCCAGCTGGTCCGCCCGCTTCGAGGACCTGACCTTGCGCAGCACCCCGGGCCTCACCGAGCTCTCCGGCCTCCTGGCCGACCAGGCGGCCCTGCACGGGATCCTCACCCGGATCCGCGACCTGGGGCTGACCCTCGTGTCCCTCGAGAGCCACGATGCCCCGCCCTCCCCCCCTGTTGTCACCGAGTGCGGAGTCACCGATGATTCGAGCCCTGTCCGCCTGGGCCCTGGCGCTCAGCACGGCGGCGATC
>DATNQJ010000242.1:0-7786 GCA_036704085.1 Stenomitos sp. | reverse complement strand
AGGACGAAGCGCCGAGGCCAAACGCGTTGAGCAGCACCAGGGGCGGGGCCTCCTGCGGGCCGGCCGCGAGGATGTGGGTCGTCCCGAACCGGGTCGGCACGTCGAAGCGCTCGTAGGGGACCTGCCATTTCGCCAGGACTCGCTGGTAGGCCTGCTCGAAATGGGCCTGGCCTTCCGGCGTCCGGAAGGAGCGAGCCGTCACGGAGACCCGGGGCAACGCGGGTTGGTCACTCGTCTGGTCCGGCCGTTGGGGGGGCGTTGCCATGGTCGTCACTGCCTGCTCTTTCTTGCTACGAGGAACGGTGCGGTCACGAACGCCCATCCGACGCGAGGCCACGGACCAGGACGTGAATCAGCCGCTCGAAGGTGTCGTCACTTTGGGCGTCGTGGGTGAACTGGCCCGAGCCCTCGAGCATCAAGAAGCCATGCAGCGCCGCCATCACGATGCGCAGCGCATGGACGAACTCGAGGCCCTTGTAACCCATCGGCAAGAGCACCTTGCCGATGGCCTGCCGGAGGTGATGCTGGGCGGATTCCACCTCCGGGCCCGACGGTGGCAGCGGCACCCGGAGCATGAGCGCGTAGAGGTGGGCATCGTCGCGCACGAAGGCTCGCATGGCGGTTGCCAGCGAGGCGAGGGCAAATGCCGCGCCGTCTCGCTCGAGCGCCAGCGCGAGGTAGCCATCCAGCAGACGCCAGCCCTCGAGCGCCACCCGGTACTGCAACTCGGCGCCGCTGCCGATGTGGGTGTAGACGGAGGGGGGTTTGACCCCCACGGCCTTGGCCACCCGGTGGATCCCGACGGCGTCGACGCCTTCGGTGCGCAGGCACGTCATGGCCGCCTGGACCAAGTCTTCGGGCGTAAGGGTTCGTCCTTTGGGGCGCGCCATCTCGATTACCTCTTATCCTAACATCGTTAGGGTATCCGAACATTATTAGGATAGTCAAGGAGGCCCGGGCCAGACCGGCCCCCGGCGGTGCTTCATGCCCGGGCTGAGAATTCCTGACGGATTTCAGGTCCAATCGCCCACTCCGTGTCAAGGCGAGACGGAGTAGGGTCGTTTGTGGCTATCGGCCAAGTGGCCAGCCGAGCGGAGGACGTCATGAAGGGACGTGCGTTCTTACTCAGCCTCCTACTGGGGACCCTGACGGCATGCACCACGGTCCCCCCTTTGCCGATCCAGCGGCCGGCCCCGTTTTCCATCGCCGGGGGGACGACCGGCACCGGGGGAACGACCGAGGTGAGCTACAGCTTCAAGACGCATGACGGCCAGCTGATGGCGGCCAGGCTGACCCTGCCGGCCAGCGTGAGCGGGCGCGTGCCCGTGGCGATCTTCATCGGGGGATCCGGCACCTGGGACTCGAACTACTTCCAGTGGACGAGCGAGAACAAGCCCAATTTCGTGCTGCCGATCCGCGGGCTGGCGCGGCAAGCAGCCCAGGCAGGAATCGCGTTCATCCGCTACCAGAAGCGCGGGACCTCCGACCCCGGGGGCCAACCGACCGAGCAGTGGAAGACGGCCCAGCTCGACAACCTGCTGGCGGATACCCGGACGCTCTTGGCCAAGGTCAAGGCCGATCCTCGACTCGACGGCTCGCGCATCGCGCTGATCGGCCACAGTGAAGGCACGATGCTCTCGACCTGGGTCGGCGGGACCGACCCCGACGTGAAGGGCTTCGTCATGCTCGGGTTGGTGCGCCGGAACCTGAAGGACGTCTACCGCTCCCAGCTCGTCACCCACAACGGGGGGGTCTTTTTCGCCAAAGCGGACATCCAGCCGACCGACGGCTTTCTCGACACCGCCGAGATCGAGAAGGCCAAGGCCAAGGGCATGCGGTTCGACAAGTGGCAATCCTTCGATCAGGATCATGACTCCCGACTCTCGAAGGCGGAGTACCTGGCGCTGCTAGGGTCGTACTACGACGAGTGGGTGCGCAACATCGAGCAGGCGAAGCCCGAGGTCCTGGTGCCCGGCAACTGGAGCCCCGCAGGCTGGTTCCAGCAGCACTACCGCCACCCGACCGTCGGCGAGGCCTGGCAATCCATCCAGACGCCCGTCCTGGTGCTGCAGGGCAAGTGGGACATCAACACCCCGGTCACCACCGAGTCCGAACCCTTCGAGGCCATGCTGACCGCGCGGCACCACCCGGATCACCGGCTGGTCGAGTTCGAGGGGCTCGATCACACCTTCCGGGACGCGTCCGGCGTCTCCCATGCCGACAAGCCTTTCGAGCTCATCGTTCCTTGGTTGCGACAGCATCTGGGCGGTTGCTAGCGAGCAAAGAAGGGCCGGATCGCTCATCGAAGGCGGCGATGATCGCATGCGGTGGGTATAAGGGGCTTGGAGAGACTCGGCTGCTAATTCGGGTATCCCTATGTCTAGCTTCAAGTTCTCAGAGCGTCCCCTCGACGTGGAGCCGGGAGCCGCCGGCCGCGTCCTGAAACGAGCCGTCATCGGGGCGGCGGCAGGGGCCTCGGCGGGCGCCATCGCCGGAGCCACCGTGCTCGGGATCGGGGCGCTGTTCGCCGGCTGGGCCGGCCTGATGATCGGGGGCATCGCCGGCATCGCCTCCGGCATGAAGTCCTCGGATCCCGAGAAGATCCGCAACCGCCCCCTGACCATCGTGGACCCGCTCCTGGGCGACCAGAAGACGGTCTACGTGAGCGCCGAGCAGTGGCAGGACCTCCAGGCCCACCTGCGCCAGGGCTTCACCTATGAGGAGTTGCCACCGCCGCTCGACCGGCAGTTCGAGTCCGCGACCCCGCCCGCTCCGGTCAAGGCCTGACCATGGCCAGCGAGCAGAGCCGCTACCTGGTCGCTCCTGCCGCCGAGGCCTCCCGGGTGGTCGCCGCCCTCCGCGCGGCCTTCCCGACGGCCCTGATCGGGACCCGGCCCCATGAGGGCGACACGGTCCTTTTGGCGGTGACGCTCTACAGCGAACACCCGGAGGGTCTCGATGCCTTGCTGTCCGCCTTGGGAGCCGACTCGCTGGACGTCCCTCCGATCGCGCCCCCGAAGTCCCTGAGCGATCTGGTGGACGAGATCAAACGTCTGCAGCAGAACCCGTCCTGAGCAAGGATCCTAGGAGAACGTGACGGCATCGCGCGCCGTGTCGAAGCGTCCCCCGAGCAGGCCCGAGAGGGCATAAGCCAAAAAGGCGATCGCGAGCACGGGCTCCGGCCCGAACGCCAGGCCGAGCACGAGTGCCCCGACCAGGTGGTACCACGGCCAGAGACCACGGTAGTAGTGCTTGGGCAGGTCCACGTAGCGGCGATCCGAGAGCATCAACCCGCTCAAGAGCACGGCATAGAGGGGCAGCCAGCCCTGCATGGCCGCGGCGATCGCAGCGCGCACCTCAGGAGCCAGCCCTCCCAGCAAGAGCGAAGGCCCCGCCACGAAGTGAGCGAGCAGGATCCAGGTCGCGAGGGCTCCACCCGCTCCCGGCGTGATCAGGCCCTTGAAGTGCAGCGCAGGGCCCACGCTCGTCTTTTCCGCATTGTAGCGGGCCACCCGGATGGTCGCCGTCCAGAAGACCAAGAGGGCGGCGAGGGTGGTCCCGATCGCCCCGCGCCCGGCCGCTGCCACCAGGAGGGCGGGCGCCGCTCCGAAGCTCATGGCGTCCGCCAGCGAGTCCAGCTGGGCTCCGAAGGGGCTAGCCGCCTTGAAGAGCCGGGCCATGAAGCCGTCCAGGATGTCGAAGACCACCGCGAGCAGGATCAGCCAGGCCGTCGTCAGGAGGTGATCCGGGTGGGCCACCGCTCCTTTCGCCGGGTCCCACCCCATCGTCACGAGCGAGAAGGCCGCCGCCGCCGCGCAGGTGAGGCTGCCCAGCGTGAACGCCGCTGGAATCGCGACGCGCCAGCCGGGACCGGCGGACGGCGTGGGATCGGTAGAGGGGATGACCGTCGTCATGGCGTGACTTCTCCTGGTTCTAGTTCGCCTGATTGCTGGGGTACACTGGGAGCATGAAGGGGGACTGGTCGTGACCACGCTGCGCATGTTCGTTACCGACCTGGATGGCACGGTCCTCGGCCCGGACCTGACGCTCAGCCCGCGCACGCGCCAGGCGTTTGCCGCGCTCGCCTCGCGCGGGTGCCGGGCGGTGATCGCGACCGGCCGCATGCTGGAGGCCGCGCGCCCCTTCGCGGATGAACTCGGCCTCACGACCCCGCTCATCACCTACAACGGGGCCTGGGTGCGGTGCCTCGAGAGCGAGACGGATCTGCTCCACGAGGCCGTTCCTGCCGAGACGGCGGCGCAGGTGGTCGCGGCCCTGGAGCAAGCGGGCCTGCACGTGAACCTCTACCGGGACGACCGGGTCTACATGCGCCAGCGAACGCCCGAAGCGGAGGCCTACGTCGCCCATGCGCGCGTCGAGCCCGTCTACTGCGGCGACTGGTCCGAGCTGGGGGCCTGCGCCCCGACCAAGATCCTCGCCATCGGGCCCGAGCCCCACGTCGTCTCGGTGCTGGCTGCCTTGCAGGAGCGCTTTGCCGGTCGGCTCTGGATGACCCAGTCGATGCCGACCTTCCTCGAGATCGCCCATCCGTGCGTCAACAAGGGGGCGGCCGTGGCGCACCTGGCCGCCCGCTGGGGGCTGGAGGCCGCCGCGGTGGCAGCGGTCGGCGACGGCCTGAACGACGTCGAGATGCTCGCCTGGGCGGGACTCGGCGTGGCCATGGGCAACGCCCACCCGGAGCTCAAACGCCGGGCCGATCGCGTGACGGGCTCGGTCGAGGCGGACGGGGTCGCCACCCTGATCGAGAGCCTGATCGCCGAAGGACGGGTCTAGCCGCCGCGGCTCCAAGCGATCCGTCATCAGACCGGAAGCCCCGGCGCCTGGGCGAACTCCCGGTACTTGCGGCCCAGCTCGATCGCGCGGTCCTCGGCCTCCGCGAGCGGCATGCGCCGGCACTCGTAGCCGAGCATCGCCTTCATGAGGCTCATCTCTCGCTCGGTGAAGGTGACCGTCCCATCCGGATCGATCCGCTCGATGCCGTCCAGCTGCTGGCAGGCGTTGTTGAGGGCGATCGCGCGCTCGAGGCTCAAGCCCTCGGGCAGGGCCACGGAGACGCCCTCGGGCGACACGTCCACCGCGTACCCGCCGGGCAGGCCGTTGGGAGCCGGCGCGTGGACCCGGGCCGACTCCCCCTTCAAGAGCGGCAGCAGGACCGACACGGCAGACGCGGCCGTGATGAGCTGGCGGAAGGCCCCGCCCGTGCGCTGGAAGCGGCTGCGGATCAGCTCGAAGGCCGCTTCGGGATCGAAGCGATCGCTCACGTCCTCACCGGCCACCGTCACCTGCAGGTGGTAGGGCGCTCCACCGGAATCCCCGTAGGCCGGCACCCGGTGGCTCAGGTAGTGCTGGGTGAAGAGGGAGACCTCGACCTCCTCGATCGGGCGCCCGCTGAGGAGGCCGTAGGCCCCGCGCAGGCCGGGCACGACGTTGGCGACGTTGCCGATCCCCGTGGTGGGCGCGAGGCCGACGCCCGCGAGCACCGGGCCCACCGCATCGGGGAAGGCCGCATTGACGACCAGCGGCGAGAGCCCGCTCTCGCGAACGGCCCGCATGAGCTTGTGGACCATCGTCAGGTGCATGGGGAGCCAGGGGCCGAACTGCGCCTCGTCGAGCTCCTTGAAGATCGCCGGCGGCAGCTGCGTGATGATCCGCCACGACTGGAGGGTCGCCGTGTTGAAGACGACGTCCGGACGCCAGCGAGCAAGGAGCTCGGCGGTCTGGTCGAGGTGGTCCAGGTCGAGCGGCACGCACTCGATGGTGGGGTAGTAGCCGAGCTGGGCCGCCACGAGCAGGGCCAGGTTCTTGCGGCGCTGCAGCTCGTCGACGTTGCGGCTCGCGAGCACGATGCGGCCGAAGGACGGGCCTTGCGCGAGCAGGTTGAGCACCAGGCCGGCGAGGTCGCCCATGCCCACGATCATGAGGGTCTTACGCATGCGTCGTCTCCTTGTCGGCCAGGACCAGGCGGATCCAGTCCAGGGTTTCGCGATAGGCCGTGTTGACCTCCTGCAGGCCCCGCAGAAAGGCGGGCTGCAGGCCGAACTCGGCGGGTTGGATGGCATGGGGAGCCAGGGTCTGCTGAAAGTAGGGCAGCTGGGTGAGGCGATCGAGCACCGGTCCCGGCACCGGCTCTCGGTAGCCGTCGCCAGATAGCGACAGCGCCTCGGCATGGGCGAGCACCCCCGACAGGAAGACGGGCGAGACCGTGTAGACGGCCGAGATGCCTTGGGTCTTCTCGAGATGGAAGCACGTGGTGGCCTCGGGGCCCGTGTCCACCTTGAGGCTGCACAGCAAGAGCTTGATCCGTTCCCCTTGGCCCTGGATGCGCTCGTAGAGGCGACGCGCGACGGCGACCTCCGCCCAGCGCAGATCCTCGGGGCCGAGGGGCAGGCCACGGCTCTCGGCCTGCTGGCGCAGCTCCGCCTCGGCGCCGACCCGGCCCATCATGAAGGTCAGGACGGCGCGCCAGCGCGCGAGGTCGACGCCGTCCCGGCGAGCCGTCGCCAGGCCTCGATCGAGCGCCTCGAGCCCCCGCTCGATCTGGGACGCCGAAAACGAGAGGGTCAAGTTGGTCGCAATCCCCCGGCTCGTCAGGGCCTCGATCGCCTCGTAACCCTGCTCGCTGCCCACCACCTTGATCATCAGGTTGGGAGCGAGCTCCGAGAGGGCCAGGCCCTGGGTGACCATGGCCTCGGCCTGAAAGCTCACGGTGGGCAAGAGCTGGGCGCAGAGCCAGCCGTGCCGGCCCGCGGAGCGTTCCCAGAGCGGTCTCAGGAGCAGCGCGTTTTGCCGGAAGACGTCCTGATAGAGCTGCCAATAGAGCGCTTCAGGGTCGGTCGTGGCCGCTTGCTCCGCGAGGGCGCGAACCACCCCGGACCAGGCCTCGGGGTTCATGCCGAGCGCCTCCTGGACCAGGCGCGGATTGGTCGTGCAGCCGCGCACCCGTTCCCAGAAGCGCGTGAGATCCCGCTCCACGACAGGCCGGCGCTCCGGCGGAGCCGAAGCGATCAGGCACTCCTTCCAGGCCGGGAAGCTCGCGGGCAGCGAGTCCCACCAGAGCTCGGTCGCGTCGTTCCGGGCCTGCAGCCGCTCCAGGGGGGGAGCCGCCATCGCGTCCACGGAGCTCAAGCGCGGGAGGTCCCGTCGAGCCGGAGCTCCTCCAGGGGGACCATGCGCCGCTGCTCGCCGTCCCAGAAGACGTGGGTGAAGCACTGGCGGAGGTCGACCCCGCTCAAAGGAGCGATCGCCGCGATCTCGGGCACGGACGAGCGGGCCTCTTCCAGCCGGTAGTTGGGAATGAGCACGTTCAAGTGGTGGACGTGGTGGATGCCGATCGAGGCCGTGGCCCAGTCCCAGAAGCCCTTCAGCCTGAGGTAGCTCGCCCCGTACAGCCCCGCCTCGACGAAGCTCCAGGCCTCCTCCTCGGCATGATAGGTGCGCTCGAAGTTGTGCTGGACCCAGAACAGCAAGGCGCCCAGCCCGGCGGCGCAAAAGTAGGCCGGCACGATCAGGCCCGCCCAGGTCCCGAGGCCGAGGAACGCGATCAAGGCGAGGTGTAAGGCCCCGTGCCCGAGGTTGGTCACCCGCACGCTCCGGATGAGCGCCTCCCGGTTGGGGACCGGCCACCGGAACTTGGGCCGGAAGGGAAAGAAGGCCCCGTGAAGCTTGCGCTGCAGGCCCAGGCTGGCCGCCCCCATGACGAACACGTAGCCCACCGAGATCTTGCGAGCGCGCAGTCGCGCGCTGTCGGGGTGCTCTTCTCCCTCTT
>DATNQJ010000241.1:0-4958 GCA_036704085.1 Stenomitos sp. | reverse complement strand
TCTACCCCCCCATCCCCCCCTGCTAGGGGGGGCAGTCAATTGGACGCCGCAGTACTAAGGCCCCTTGCGTTGCAAGGGGCCTCCGCGCGTCAACTTCCCCCGTCAAAGGGGACTCCTCAAAACAATGCCCCCCCTAGCAGTGGGGGAAGGGGGGGTAGATCCATAAGCATTCCGAGCGCTAGTGCGACCCCTCGCTCGTCACCGCCGGATCGTACAGCGTCACCTGGTTGCGCCCGCCGCGCTTCGAGCGGTACAGCGCCTGGTCCGCGAACTCCACCAGCTCGACCGCCGTCTTGGCATGTACCGGCACCGTCGCCACGCCCATCGACACCGTCACGTGCAGCGTCTCGCCGTTCGGACCCGGCAAGTCCGTCGACTCGATCTCGTGGCGCAGGCGCTCGGAAAGCGTCATCGCCCCCTCGGCATCCGTCTCGGGCATCAGCACCAGCATCTCCTCACCGCCGAAGCGGCCCGGAATGTCGATGTCGACCCGGATCTTCTCCTTGATGACCCGCGCGACCAGCTTCAGCACTTCGTCACCCGTGGCATGGCCATAGGTGTCGTTGAACTTCTTGAAGTGGTCGATGTCCATCATGCAGAGCGAAAGCGGACCGCCGTAACGCTGCACCCGGCGCAACTCGGCGGTGAGCCGCTGCTCGAAGTACGACCGGACGTACAGGCGGGTGAGGCCATCCACCGTCGCGCGCTCGTACAGCTTCGCGTTCTGGATGGCCACCGAGGCCTGGCTCGCGATCGCCTTCAGCAGATCGAGGTCCCGGTCCGTGAACGCGTTGACCACCGCCTGCGAGTCGACGTAGAGCACGCCCAGGGGCTCCTGCTTGACCATCAGGGGCACGCACATGACCGTGCGCAGGTTGAGGTCCAGGATCGACTGCTGCGCCTGGAAGCGCTCGTGATCCCTGGTATCGAGCACGCACTCTGCCTCGAGGGTCGACAGCACCCGGTGGGTGATGCTCATGGAGACCTTCTCGCCCGAGTCCGTGAGCACGTTGCCCATGCGATCCTTGGCCGCGTTGCAGTGCAGCTCCTCGCCGTCGTCGGTCAGGAGGATGAAGGCCCGATCGGCGCCCGTCAGCTTCAGCGTGAAGTCGATGACGTTGTCGATGACCTCCGGGAGCACCAGGGTCGTCGAGACGGTGCGGGCCAGGTTGTTGAGCATCTCGAGCTGGCGCGAGCGCGCCTCGCTCTCGACGTGCAGCTGGGCGTTCACGATGGCCTGCGCCGCCTGGGAGGCGAAGCTCTCGACGCGCAGGCGGTCGTCCTCGCTGAACTCGCCGCCGACCGAGTGGCGGTCCACGTAGACCAGGCCCACGGGCTGCTCGCGGTGGATCAGGGGCACGCACAGGACCGTGCGGATCTGGAGGTCCATGACGCTCTGCGAGACGTCGGCGTCCTGGGTCGCATCCTGGATGAAGATGGCCCGGCCTTCCTGGTAGGCACGCTCGGCGATCCGCTCGCTGTACTGCCAGTGACGGGGGTTGCGATCGCGGTAATCGACGGTCGAGCCCTTGATGCGGAGCTTGTCGTCCTCGCGCATGAGCACGAAGCCGCGCTCCGCTTCGACCAGGCCCATCACCAGGGCCGCGATGCGGTCGAGGAGCTGGGGCAGATCGGTCATGCCCTGGGCCTCGGACGCGAAGTTGACCATCCGCTGCAGGCTGTCATTGGCCCGCAGCAGCTCCTCGAGCTGGCTCTGCGCGACCCGCAGCTCGCTGACAGCCGCCATGTACTTGGTCTCGGAGACGCCGGACCCGGAGTCGCCGGCGCTCACCGGCGCCACTGCGAGCTCGCCCTGGTGGACGCGCCACAGCTCGTCCAGGGCGAGGACGTCCTCCTGGGCGTCGGCATCCAGCACGCCCAGCAAGTCAGCGAGCCCCTGCCGAGCCTTGGGCAGGATCTGATGGGCCTTGGCCGAGCGGCTCTCCACCTGGGCAAAGCCGAAGGTCGCCAGCACGTCCAGTCGGGGGCAACCGGCCTCTTCCGCGCGCTTGGCGGCGAGCTCGAAGGCCGCGCGGGCCTTGGAGCCCTGGCCGAGCCGCAGGAGCACGGTGCCGTGGATCCAGCTCGCGACGCCCTCCACGTAACCGGCCTGGCACTCGCGAGCCGCCTCGAGGGCCGCCTCGACCGAGCTCAGCCACGCGGCGGAATCGTCCGAACGGCTCGCGCCGAAGGCCCGGATCAAGAGAGCACGCGCCCGCACCCCGATCGCCTGGTTGGTCTCGGCATGCTCGAGCATCCGCTCGATCTCGGCCTCCGCGACGGTCGGCTCAGCCAGACGGATGGACAGCTCGGCCTTGAGCCCCCACAGCTTGGCGTCGTACTCGTGGATGCCCGTCTCGGCACCGAGGGCGTCCGCCCGCTCGGCGCGGCGCAGGGCCTCGACCAGGCGCCCGAGCAAGAGGTCCGTCTCGACCCCGAAGGTCGCGACCGTCACGTCGAGGTAGCTGTTCTTGGTCTCGACGGCGAGCGCATCCGCCTCGTGGAGGCGCGTCCGGGCCCGGTCGAGCTCTCCGGCGTTGGCGTGGGCCATGGCGAGCCACACCAGCCCGATGCCCTGGTAGAGCACGTTGCCGGAGCCCTTGGAGGCCTCGACGGCGGATTGCCACTGCTGGATGGCGATGGTGAAGCGTCCCAGCTCGTAGGCCATCATGCCCACGTTGAGCATGGCGCAGATCTCGTCGTCCCGGATGCCGAGCTCGCGGCAGAGCGTGAGCCCGCGCTCGAAGGAGGCGAGGGCGTCCGCGAAGCGGCCGATGGCCATCTGGGCGTTGCCCAGGAGGTTCAAGGTGTCGTTCAGACCCACCTTGTCGCCCAGGCGCTCCTTGATGGTCTTGGACTGCTCGAGGTAGTCGAGGCCGGTCTGGATGCGGTCGGGGGCACCGTGGACGTACAGGAGGCCCAAAAGGCCGAGGCAGCCGCTCTCCATGCCGAGGTCGCCGACCTCGCGCGCGAGCACCAGGGCCCGCTCGGTGGTCTCGATGGCCTTCTGCGCCTCTCCCTTGAAGTTGTAGAGGCGGCCCATGGCAAACAGGCAGCGCAGGGTCTCGCGCGGGTTGGGATGGACCTCCAGGATGGCGAACGCCGCCTGGATCTTCTCCAGGGCCGCGTCGTACTGCGAGCGGATCTGGTAGAGGATGCCCTGGTTGTAGAGCAGGGAGGCCTCCATCGCGTGGAGCCCGAGCTCCTGGGCGATGGGCATGGCCTCGACGTAGTAGGCCTCCGCCGGCTCGAGCTGGCTCGAGAAGCGGGCGATGTCGCCCAGGAGCTGGAGGAAGCTCAGCCGGGCCTCGCGATCGATCGCATGCGGCAGGCCCGCCTCCAGGAGCTGCTTGGCCTGCGTCAGACCGAAGAGGGCGAAGCTCTTGCGGGCGGCCTCGAGGGCGTAGCCCACGCCCCGCTGCGGCTGTTCGCTCAACAGGAAGTGACGCGCCAGCTCGAACTGGGCCTCGAGCCTGTCGTCCTCGGCGAGCTCCGCGGTGAGAGCCAGGGCGATCGCCGTATGGATCCGCGTCTTGGCCTCGTCCGAAAGGCGGCGGTAGAGCAGCTCGGCGTGCTGGCCGCCCGCGAAGCGGATGAGCCCCTCTTCCTCGCGCAGGATCCCTTCGCGCGCCAGGTCGGCGAGCGCCTCGAAGAGGGCGTCGTCGTCACCGGGCAACAGGCGCTGCAGGCGCGCCACCCCGAAGGGCTGGCCGATAGCCGCCGCGAACTCGGAGACCCGCAGGGCGGTCTCGGAGAGCTGGTCGATGCGCTTGAGCAGGAGGTCGTGCACGTCCGAGGGCAGGTCGGCGGCCGACAGCGTCAGGCCCTCGGTCTGCCAGCGCCCCTTGCGGCGGCAGAGCGTGCCCTCCTGCCACAGGTGGCGCAGGGCGCTCTCGACGAAGAAGGGGTTGCCGGAGGTCGCCTCTTGCAGCTGGGCGATGAAGGACGCATCCAGGTCGCGGCTGCCGAGGATCGCCTCGGCCATCTCGCGGACCTCGTCCACCCCGAAGGGAGCGAGCTCCAGGCCGTCGGCGCCCCGTTCGCGGCCCGCGGTCACGAGCAGCACCGCCTGCGAGGCGAGTGTCCGCGCCAGGACGTCGCGCAGCTCCAGGCTGCTGGCATCCGCCCAGTGCCAGTCGTCCATCAAAACGACCAGGCCCGAGCTCCTGGCGACCAGGCTCAAGAGGTCGACCACCGCATTCTGGAGGCGGGCCTTCTCCTTCTGGGGATCGAGCGCCGCGTAGGCGCCGTCGGCGGCCAGCTCGGGCAAGAGACCCGCGAGCGACGTCCGGAAGGGCGCCACCGCCTCGGGGGCGAGGCTCGCCAGGGCGCCGCGCAGCACCTCCACGAAGGGGCCGTAGGGGAGGGCGTCCTCCTGCGAGCGGCCCGTCAGGACGAGCCGGCCGGCGAGCTGGGCCTGGTAGCGCAGCTCCTCGAGCAGGCGGGTCTTACCGGAGCCGGGAGCCCCCGCCACATGCAGGCTGCTGGCCTCTCGGCGGTCGAGGGCCTCCAAACGCCCGGTGAAGAGCGCGAGCTCCGCAGTCCGACCCACGAAGGGGCTCGAGAAGAGTGTGCCCTTGTCGTCCTCGTCGGTGGCCACGCCCAGATCGGCGAGCACCTCCTGGGTCGACTGGTAGCGCGCCAGGGGATCCTTTTCGAGCAGGCGCATGACGACCCGCTCGAGGGCCGGCGAGACCTGGGGGCACAGGGGCCGCAGGGGATCGGGCTCCAGCTCGAGGTGGGCCTTGAGGACGCTCACGGGATCCTCGCCGGGGAAGGGCGGACGCCCGGCCAGCAGGTGATAGGCCACGGCCCCCAGGGAGTAGAGATCCGAGCGCGCGTCGACCTTGGCCCGCTTGGCGACCTCGGGGGCGATGTAGGCGAGCGTGCCCTTGATAGAGCCTCCGGCCTGGCCGCTCGGGCTCATGAGGCCGAAGTCCATGAGCTTGACGCGGCCC
>DATNQJ010000240.1:0-5016 GCA_036704085.1 Stenomitos sp. | reverse complement strand
ACATCCGGCTGCAGGTCTCGGTGGAGCTGGGCCGTACCAGCCTGCCGCTCAAGCAGGTCATGCAGATGATGGAAGGCTCCGTGATCGAGCTCGATCAGCTCGCCGGCGAGCCCGTCAACGTGATCGCCGCGGGCAAGATCGTCGCCCAGGGCGAAGTGGTCGTGATCGGCTCCAACTTTGGCATCAAGATCACCAAGATCTTCCAGAGCGAGCTGTCGAGCACGATGGGGTAATGATGGACACCACTACCGCAAGCATGTCGATCCTCACGGCGTCCTCGAGCCTGCAAGAGGCGCTCGCGACGGCCAGCTATCCCATGCCGAGCGCCCTGCCCTCGGCGGAGGCGGGCATCGGGCCCTATCTGGTGCAGCTGCTCATCGTAACGCTGTTGATGGTGGGCCTCGGCTACGTCAGCCTGCGCCTTGCCAAGAACGGGCGCATGCCGGGCCTCAGCACCCGCTCCAAGGGCATCAAGATCCTCGACCGCCTCAACGTCGACCCGAAGCGGGCCCTGATGGTCGTCAACGTCGGCAAGCGCCACTTCCTGGTGGGCATGACCGAGGGCGGCTTCAATCCCATCTCGGAGCTGTCAGCAGACGACCTGGTGCCGGACTTCGCCCAGCTGGTGGAGGAGGCCGAGCCGCATGAGGGCAAGCGTCCCTGGTGGCGTCAGGCCCTGGGGCTCGGGGTCGTGGCGATCGCCCTCGGCGCCCTCATGGCCCTGCCCGCCTCGGCCCAGGCCCTGGGCGGCCTGCCGGCCAACCCGTTCGCGGCCTTCGACCTGCGCAACCCCTTGAACACGCCCAACATGACCACCTCGGTCATGCTGATCTTCCTGCTCGCGACGCTCACCGTCCTGCCCTTCCTGGTCATGATGACGACGTCCTTCATGCGGACGATCATCGTCCTGGGCTTCTTGCGCCAGGCGCTGGGCACCCAGAGCATCCCGCCCAACCCGGTGATGCTGGGGCTCGCGCTGTTCCTCGCCATGTACACCATGCAGCCCGTCTGGGAGAGCATCGACAAGACGGCCCTGCAGCCCTACTTCGCGCGGCAGATCAACCAGCAGGTCATGATGGACCGGGCGCAGGCGCCCTTGAAGGAGTTCATGCTCCGCCAGACGGCCCAGCCCGAGCTCGGCTTCTTCCTGCGGTTGTCGCGCACGCCCGCTCCCAACACCCCCGCCGACGTGCCCATCCACGTGGCCATCCCGGCGTTCATGGTCAGCGAGCTGACGACGGCCTTCAAGATCGGCTTCATCATCTACGTGCCCTTCATCGTCATCGACCTGGTGGTCTCGAACGTCCTCTTGGCGCTAGGCATGAGCTCCTTGCCACCGCAGATGATCTCCAACGCCTTCAAGCTCCTGGTCTTCACGCTCGCCAACGGCTGGCATCTGGTGATGGCAGCCCTCGTTCAGAGCTTCAAGTAAGCCATGTCCGACGCAACCGTCCTCCATGTCCTCACCCAGGCCGTCATCATGGTCCTCCTCTTGTCGGGGCCCATCCTGATCACGAGCCTGGTGGTCGGGTTCACGGTGGCCCTCTTGCAGACCATCACCTCGATCCAGGAGCAGACCCTCTCCTTCGTGCCCAAGGCAGCGGCCGTGTTCGGGGTGCTCATCCTGCTCGGGCCCTGGCTGCTGTCGACCATGACGGGCTTTTTGAGCAGCCTGTGGTCGAGCATCCCGCAGATGCTCGGACGGTAGCATGAACGGTCAGGGGGCCCTCGCCTTCGCGAACTGGATCGCCCTGGTCACGCCGGGATACCTCTTGATCCTGGCGCGCTGCGTGGGCCTCTGCCTGCAGGCTCCCATCTTCGGCAGCCGGGTGGTGCCCGGCATGGCCCGCATGGGCCTCGCCATGGCCCTCAGCCTGGTCTACTTCCTGAGCCGGACCGCGCCCATCGCCGCGCCCGATCACTTCCTGGCCTTCGTCATCGTGATCGTCTCGGAGCTCTTCTTCGGCCTGGCCATGGGGTTCGCGGCCTCGATCATCCACTTCGCCATCCAGGGGGCGGGCGACTTCGTGGCGCAGGCCATCGGGCTCACCATGATCTCGACCATGAACCCCATGATCCGCACCAACTCGACGCCCACGGGCCAGATCTTCTACTACATGGCCCTCACGGTCTTCATCCTGATGGGCGGGCACCTCCTCTTTCTGGGCGGCTTCTTTCAGTCGTACGATCTGGTGCCGGTGGGCGGCTTCCGGATGACGCCCGCCCTCTGGGGGGTCATGATCCAGGTGACCGGAGCCCTCCTGGGCATCGTCATCCAGCTCGCCATGCCGGCGGTCATCGTGGTCCTGCTCATCGACGTGAGCCTCGGCGTCATCCAGCGCACGACGCCGCAGGCTCAGAACCTGCTGGACTTCATCCAGTCGATCAAGCCGGGCATCGGGCTGCTGATCGTGAGCCTGATGATCCCCAACATCGTGGTGGCCGTCCACGACCTCTCCGAGCAAATGATCACGGACGTGCAGCGCGTGGTGCTCGCCCAGCGGCAGCAGGTCCCGCCCGCGCGCTAGCGAACGCGCAAGCACGCCTTTTGGAGCTCGCCGAGGTGCCCTAGAATGGGGGCGTCGATCTAGCGTCGACGGCCGTAGAGGGCCCGCGATGGATTCGAACGGAGCGATCGCGCGCGTGCCGCGCCTCATGGGCTTGGCGATCGCCCTCGCGGGAGGTCTCGACCTCTTGCTCTGGGGATGGGTTCCCCACCTGGCGACCGCCTTGCGACCGGACCACTCGGTGCCCATGATGCCCCATACCGCCTTCATGCTCTGCTTAATGGGGCTGGCTCTGGTGATGCGCCCTCCGGGACCCTACCCGGGCTGGCTCTTCCGGGCGCTCGCCCTCTGCGCGATGGGCCTGTCGGCGACGATGCTGGCGGAATACGCCTTTGGCTGGGATAGCGGGATCGATCGGCTGTGGTTTCCCGAGGCCATGGCGGCCCTGGGGTATGCTCATCCCGGCCGCCTCGCTGGATCGACGCTCCTAGGCACCCTCCTGGCCGGCGGCGCGATCCTGCTGTTGGACGTGCGGATCGCCGGAAGGGTCTGGCCCAGCGAGTGGCTCGCGCTCGCCTGTGCGCTCATCCCTTACACCACCATTCTCGCCTATTCCTATGGCGTCACCGCCATGTTCCACGTGACGGCCGGGGTCCAGATGGCCTTGAGCACCGCCGTGGCCTTGTGCGTGCTAGCCTGCGCCGTGCTCATGGATCCGGCGAATCAAGGCATGATGGACTACCTGAACCCCGAGCAGCCCGGCGGGATCTTTCTGCGCCGGTTCCTGCCGGCCGTCTTGGTGCTGCCGCCGCTGTTGGGTTGGCTCCGGGTGCTGGGGGAGCGCCTCGGGTATTTCGGCACCTCCGTCGGGGTCACGGGCATGGTGGTCGCCACCGTCTTGATCGGCATCTGCCTCCTGGGCTGGTGCGCCACGTCGCTCAATGCGCTGGAGTTCGAGCGGCGCCGCATGCTGGTGGAGGTCTCGCGGCGCGAGGCGGAGCTGCGCCAGGCCCAGCAGATCGCCGCCCTCAAGGACACGTTCCTCTCGACCATATCCCATGAGATCAAGACGCCCCTGTCCCTCATCACGGGGTATGCGGAGTTGCTCGAGGAGAAGTATCCGGACGAGGAACTGCTGCGGGGGGTGCGCACCGGGAGCGATCGCCTGGTCGCGGCCGTCTCCCAGATCCTGGACTACAGCGCGCTTCTGAGCGGCGGCTTCCCGCTGTTCGTGACGGAGGTCAACCTGGGGGAGGTCGTCGAGCATGCCCTGGCCATCAAGCAGCCCGAGCTGGCCCAACGGGGGATCGCCCTCGAGGTGTCACTCCAGCCCGGCACGCCTCCGATCTGCGGGGACTCCCGGCGGATGCTCCAGGTGGTCCTCTTGATCCTGGATCACCTCGCCACCCACGGCCAACCCGGGGCGCGCGGGAGCCTCAGCGTGGCGCCGTGCGCTCAGGGAGCGTGCGTCGAGCTGTGGGCGCATGACTGGTGCCTGTCAGCCGTCGAGGTGGAGTGGGGAGGGCATGGCGCCGCGCCCGCCAAGGGCCTGGGCTTGGGCCTGCCCATCGTGTACGAGGTGGTCAAGCTGCATGGAGGCAAGACCGAGATCCTGTCGTCGTCGACC
Source organism: Stenomitos sp. (assembly GCA_036704085.1). Taxonomy (GTDB): domain Bacteria; phylum Cyanobacteriota; class Sericytochromatia; order S15B-MN24; family UBA4093; genus DATNQJ01. Next base: position 882 of record DATNQJ010000240.1, on the reverse strand, counting down.
CAGGGGAGCGGTATCCGCCTGAGTCTTCCGGCCATGCCCGACTAGTGGAGCGACTCGTCCGGCCGCGTCTCGAGCGTCAGCTCGCGGATCCCGATGGGGAACACCTCGGTCGACTCCGCCTCGCGGAACTTGACCATGCGGTGGATGTGGTGGGCGAGAATCTGCTGGGCCTCCGCCTCGTTGGCGGCGTCCAGCTTCACGCGCACCCGGATCTCGGCCTCGTAGGAAGTAGGCAACATCGTCGGATCCTCCATCATCGCCTGGAACCGAACCCTTGGCTCCTTAATTCCCAGGTTGTTCGATCTTTTAACCGGAGGCGTGACGCCCGTTACAGACGTCCGCCTCACGCAAGTTCGATCCCCGGAGGGAGGATAATACGGTATTAAGGCCCGGAGTCGCAAACCTTAATAAACTCTTGCAAGCGAGGGTTGCATTCGCTAAGATGGGACTCCATTGACGATCCAATGTCCGCACGTCGTAGCCTGGGAAGGTCATGCCCAGGCCCTTCGGGGCCTCCGGCGACAAACCTTGTACAGAGTTCCGCTGCGTGCGCGCTAGGTCAATGGTAGAACGGAGCAACCCAGGGTTGATGGGTAGGGCCCCGGACTCGCCTGGAAAGGAACGGAACGCCATGCGCTTCACGACCTCTCATCGCCCCGCCATCGTCTTTCTGCCGAAAGAGGACCTCGCGGCGTGCCGGTGCGGCATGGCGAGCCTGGAGGAGGCCTGCGTCCTGTGCGAGCAGCTGGTCTGTCAGGAGTGCGCGGTCTTCGTCGACCCCACCACCAAGCAGCCGACGCGCCCCAGCAACTTGCTCGCCAAGGGCGTCTCGCGGGATTTCATGGCGCACCGGCGCTGCGTATCGCACCATGACGCCAAGTC
>DATNQJ010000239.1:0-3893 GCA_036704085.1 Stenomitos sp. | reverse complement strand
GCGCTGGGGCCGTCCTTGGGGATGGCACCCGCCGGCACGTGCAGGTGCACGTCGTTGGTCCGGAACCACTCCTGCGGGATGCCGAGCTCGTCGGCCTTGCTCCAGACGTAGGAGAAGGCGGCCTGGGCCGACTCCTTCATGACCTCGCCCAGCTTGCCCGTGAGGGCCAGGTCGCCCTTGCCCGGGTGCGCGCTCGCCTCGATGAAGAGGATGTCCCCGCCCGCCTCGGTCCAGGCGAGCCCCGTGACGATCCCCGGCATGTCCGGCCGCTCGAGCTCTTCGGGGAAGAAGCGCCGCTTGCCCAGGTACTCGCGGGCCTTCTGGGCGGTGATGGCGACGCCCCTTTTGGGCAGCCCACCCGTCGTCAGGTCGACCGTCACCTTGCGGCAGAGGGCCGCGATCTCGCGCTCCAGGGAGCGGACCCCGGCCTCGCGGGTGTACTCGCGGATGACCGCGAGCAGGCCGTCCTTGGTGAAGCGCAGCTCCCGCACCGAGAGGGCGTGCTCCTTGAGCTGCTTGGGGATCAGGTACTCCTCGGCGATCGCCACCTTCTCCTCGGTGGTGTAGCCCGAGAGTTGCAGGATCTCCATGCGATCGCGCAAGGCGGGCGGGATGGTGTCGAGCATGTTGGCCGTCGCCACGAAGAGCACCCGGGACAGGTCGAAGGGCACGTCCAGGTAGTGGTCCCGAAAGTCGCGGTTCTGCTCGGGATCGAGCACCTCCAGGAGGGCCGAGGCGGGATCGCCGCGGAAGTCGGCCCCGAGCTTGTCGATCTCGTCGAGCATGAACACCGGGTTGTTGGACTCCGCGCGGGAGATCGCCTGGATGAGGCGCCCCGGCAGGGCCCCGATGTAGGTGCGCCGGTGCCCCCGGATCTCGGCCTCGTCCCGCATGCCGCCGAGGCTCATGCGGACGAACTTGCGCCCGAGGCACCGGGCGATGGACTGCCCGAGCGAGGTCTTGCCCACGCCCGGCGGTCCCACCAGGCAGAGGATGGGGCCGCGCAGGCTGGTCTCGCCCTGCCGCTCGTGCTTGAGCTTGTAGACGGCGAGGTACTCGAGGATGCGCTTCTTGATGAGATCCAGGTCGTAGTGGTCCTCGTCGAGGATCTCGCGGGCGCGCTCGACGTCCAGCTGGTCCTGGGTGGCCCGGTCCCAGGGCAGGGCGATGAGCCAGTCCAGGTAGGTCCGGATCACCGTGTGCTCAGCCGAGCCGGGCGGCAGCTTCTCGAGCCGGCCGAGCTCGCGGTCGGCCTCCTTCTGGGCCTCGGGCGGCAGGTGGGCCTGCTCGAGCTTCTCGCGCAGCTCCGAGATCTCGCTCAGGCGCTCGTCGGACTCGCCCAGCTCCTTTTGAATGGCCTTGAGCTGCTCGCGGAGGAAGTACTCCCGCTGGCTCTTGCCCAGGGTCGATTGCACCTCGTTCTGGATGGCGGCCCCCAGCCGGTGCAGCTCGATCTCGCTCGCGAGCAGTTGCCCCAGCCGCTCCAGCTTGGCCCGGGGGCCGATGGCCTCGAGGATCTCCTGGCGATCGCTGAGCTTGAAATGGAGGTTGAAGGCGATCAGGTAGACGAGCTTGTTGGGATCCTCGAGGTTCATGGCGATGGTGACGAGCTCCTCGGGGAAGCCCTGGAGGGTCTCGCCGTACTGCTGGAGCTGCTGGGTGACGCTCCGCATGAGGGCCTCGACGGCCTTGTCCCTGGGGCAGGGCTCGGGCTCGATGGTGAGATCCGCGATGAAGTAGGGGTCGGTCTGGGTGTAGGCGCCGAGCCGCACGCGCTCCATGCCCTGGACCATGATCTTGACGGTGTTGTTGGGGAGCTGCAGCACGTGGTGGATCTTGCAGAGGGTGCCGACCTCGTAGAGGTCCCGGGGCGTCACCTCGTCGAGCTCCATGTCGCGCTGGGTCACCACCGCGATGAGCTCGCTCTGCTCGGTGGCCTCCTGGACCAGCCTGAGGGACATCGCGCGCCCCACCGTGATCGGGACGACCACTCCCGGAAAGACGACCATGTCGCGCACGGCCAGCACCGGCGCGGAAGCGGGATAGGTCAGGTCGGGCATGCCTTCCTCCTGAACGCTCACCACGGACTATGAGCGTCGAGCCAGCCGCTCTTCTGGACTGCTCGTCGGGCTGTGAGGGCGCGTGGTCCATCTTAGAACGGCCGCGCCACCCAGGGCACCCGCAGGGCGGACGATTTTTTTCGCCCGCAGGCTCGCTTGCCCGAAAAAAAGACCCGCCGCAGTGGGTCTCGGGAAGGCCTAAAGTTCGGCGTCGAGGGGCGCCATGCCGATGCGCAGCGTGGGCCGCGCCAGGGGGGCGCCGGACGGGCCAAGCTCGTTCTCGGAGAGCACCTCCAGGAGGTTGATGTGGAAGTGCGAGGTCACCACCTCGAGCCGGGCGCCGGGCACCAGGTCGGCCCGCAATTCATAGCGGATGGTCTCGTCTTCCAGCTCGCTCAAGAGGCACTCGGGCAGGGGTTCGTCGCTCACGCCCTGGGTCCTGAGGGCCGCCTCGAGGACGATCGCCTGGGCTAGATCGCGCGGCACGGTGTAGGCGAGCCGCACGGGCACCATCAGGCTGGGCGCTTCGGACGTCGGGAGGAAGGCCACCCCGCGGCGCAGGAGGGCGCCGTTCGGCACCAGGCGCTCGCCATGCCGATCGGTCTCGAGGCGCGTGAAGAGCTTGCCGATGCGCAAGACGCGACCGGAACGGCCGCCCAGGCGGACGCGATCGCCTTCCTTGAAGAGCGGGTTGAAGGCCAAAAGCGTTCCGCCCGCGAAGTTCGCGAGCAGCTCGGCGGAGGCGATGAGGCCCATGGCCCCCAGGAACGCCGCCCCGGCGGAGAGGGCCCACGAGTGAAGCGGCAGGTAGGAGAGCGCCAGCACGGTCGAGAGCACCGCGATGCTCAGGCTCGCGAGTCCGCCGAGGATCGTGACCGCGGCTCCGTTCAGGGGCAGGCCGTAGCGGCGGGGGTTGTCCGCCACCCGACTCGCGCCCCAGTTGATGAGCCAGGCGGCCGTGGCGCCACCGATCAAGAGCCCGAGCATCATGAGCAGCGGCATCAGAAGGTCCTGGGTCACGTTCCAGTCCGCAGCGCCGCCCTTGGGCTGCTTGCTCGCGGCGAGGTCCGACAGGCGCTTGGTCCAGGCCCTGGCGAGCTCGTCGGCCGAGGCCCCGTTGAGACGGGCATCCTCGTCGCCGATGACCAGCAGGGTGTCGTCGCCGAGCATGAGGGCGGTGCCTTTGCGGCGCCCCTCGACGTGCAGGGGGGCCTGGGGGGCCTCCAGCCACTTGTCGAGCCGCTTGGAGATGACGTCGGCGCGCTCCGCGCTCGTGAGCCCGTTGCCGCTCGCCACCGCGAACAGGGGGCTTCCGGCGACTTGCACCATGGCCGAGTCGGCCTCGGCGCGGACCGGCGCGACGAGCGCCAGGCCGAGCACCAAGGTGAAGAGGGCGACCAGTACCGAACGCTTCACGCGCATGCAGCTCCTCCCGATAGCACGCCGCCATGGGGCGGCCAGCCTAACGTAACACCGAAGGGGGCGCCAAATCCGTGTCGGTTGCACGTTGCTGGCGGCGGGATCGCCCGCGTGGTAGCATGTCCACTCCTCGTGTGCATCCGGAGAAAACCCGGATCTGGCGCGGGAGCTACTGGAGGAACCGTTCCTTGAAACTCGTCACCTTCGAGGTTGCCACCCCCCTCGGCCGCACGCGCCGCCTCGGGGCCATGGTCGGCGATCGCATCCTGGACCTCAACACGGCCTATCAGGTGGTCGCGGGCGGCACGCCCGAGGCCGCGCGGCGCCTGGCGGACGCCTACTTTCCGGGCGACATGCTCGCCTTCCTCGAGACCGGCGAGCGCGGCATGGAGACGGCCCGCGAGCTGGTGGAGC
>DATNQJ010000238.1:0-6621 GCA_036704085.1 Stenomitos sp. | reverse complement strand
ATGATCCGAGCAAGCAATTGGATGTTCACTCCTCTCCCCGAACGGAGCTACCAGCCGTAGCCTCCGGCCACTATTGCCACGCAGCCAAGAGGAAGGGGGCTTCATCGTGAAAAGGATTGTCGCATTCACCCTGGCGCTCGGGGCCCTGGCCATGCCAACGCCCGCTCGGGCCGAAAACTTTGTGTTGAGCGGGCGCGAGGCTCCCCCGAGCCAGGCCACCTCCAGCGTGCTCATCGCTCCGGAGGCGTACCAGCAGCTGAGTGCCGAGCAGCAACAGGTGGTCCAACGCCGCCTCCAGGAGGCGCCGGCACCCGCCACGCGGCCGGACGATCCGGCTTCGACCATGCGCCCGGATGAGCCGGCCCCCGCCCTCAAGCCCTTCGGGTACGACATGTTCGCCGAGGGCCCCACAAGCATTGCGCCCATCGAGGACCTGCCGGTGCCCGCCGACTACACGGTCGGCCCCGGGGACGAGGTCCTCATCAGCGCGATCAGTCCGGTACGGAGCGGCGATTACACGCTCACCGTGGGTCGGGATGGCTGCATCCTCTACCCCAACATCGGCTCGCTCGCCGTGGCCGGCATGACCTACTCGCGCATGGTGTCGTTCCTCACCCAGACGATCAAGGGGGAGGCCGCCAACATGCAGCTGACGGTGCGGATGGGCAAGCTCCACAGCATCCGCGTCACGGTCGTCGGCCACGCCAAGAAGCCGGGCCTGTACACGATCAGCTCCCTCTCAAGCCTCTCCAACGCCTTGATGGCCTTCGGCGGCGCGGCCTCCGGCGGCAGCCTGCGCGACGTGCAGGTCCGGCGCTCGGGGCGGGTCGTCACCCACTTTGACCTGTATGACTTCCTGATGCGCGGCGACAGCTCGAAGGACGTGCGGCTGCAGTCGGCAGACGTGATCGTCATCCCGAGCGCAGGGCCCATGGTGGGAGTGTCGGGTAACGTCCGGGTTCCTGCCATCTACGAGCTCAAGGGCAAGGCCAACCTGGACGAGGTGCTCAAGCTCGCGGGCAGCATCAGCCCCAACGGCTACCGCCAGCGCCTCCAGATCGAGCGCTTCGACGAGAACCGCACCAAGCAGGTCCTCGACGTGGATCTCACCGACCCGAAGGTGGCCGGGACCATGCCCTTGCGCGACGGGGATCTGATCAAGGTCTTCGCTGTCAGCGCCAAGCTCAGCAACGCCGTCTACCTGTCGGGGAACGTGGAGCGGCCCGGCCAGTACCAGTACCGCCCCAACCTGCGCATCCGCGACATCCTCAAGAGCGAGCGCGACCTCAAGCCCGAGTCCTACCTGGACTTCGCGCTCATCGAGCGTATGACGGGGCCTGACTCCCACACGGAGCTCATCCCCTTCAACCTGGGCAAGGCCATGGCAGGCGATCCCAAGGAGAACAGGCAGTTGCAGCCCGATGACCGGGTGCAGGTCTACTACCGTTGGGCCCTCCAGCAAAAGCCGATGGTGCGCATCGCGGGCGCGGTCAACAATGCGGGCGAGTTCCAGCTCATGCCCAACATGACCGTCGCCCAGCTCATCCAGCTGGCTGGCGGCCTCAAGGAGCAGGCCGATTACTCGAATGCCGAGCTGACGCGCCGGCAGATCGTCGATAACCGGGTCATCACCCAGCGCATGAGCCTCGACCTGCGGCGCGTCTTGCAAGACGACCGCGCCTCCAATCAGGTCCTCATGAAGGACGACTACCTGCTCATCAAGCCCCTGCCGGGCTACTCGCGCGTCCGCACGATCACCTTGATGGGCGAGGTGGCCCAGCCGGGGACCTACACGGCGCGCGACGGCGAGACCCTCTACGACGTCATCCAGCGGGCCGGCGGCTTCACGTCCCAGGCCTACCTGAAGGGCGCCATCTTCACCCGCTCGTCCGTCAAGCGCCAGCAGGAAGAGCGCTTGCAGGTCTTCGTGCAGCGCCTGGAGGAGAACCTCTACCGCAAGAGTGCCCAGGGGGCTGCAGGGGCCCTTTCCAGCGAGGCTAGCCAGGCCAACGAGGCCGTCCTCACCTCCAAGAAGGCCCTCCTGGAGAGCCTCAAGCAGACCAAGGCCTCGGGTCGGATGATCGTGACGCTCGATGACCTCGTCAACCGACCGCACTCGAGCTCGGACGTCCAGCTCGAGGAGGGGGATGTCCTGATGGTGCCGCCGGTGCTCAACGCGGTCTCGATCCTGGGCCAGGTCTACAATCCGACGGCCATCACCTACACCCAGGGCAAGACCGTCAACGACTACCTCGCCAAGACCGGCGGGCCCACGGACGCCGCTGATACGGGCGACATCTACGTCATCAAGGCCGATGGCTCGGTTGTCACCGATCAGACCTACGCCCGGGGTTGGTGGCTGTGGCGCCGGGGCATCCGCTCGGCCGTGCTCGAACCCGGGGACACCATCGTCGTGCCGGAGCGCCTCGCCGAGGATACGACGATCCGCGATGTCCGCGACATCACGCAGATCATCTTCCAGATCGCCACCACCGCCGCCCTCACCTGGGGCATCATTCGATAGGAGACGCCCACCATGAGAGAGTTCGAGCCAATGGCGCCCTCCTTCCATGCGGCCGGCGAGGTCGACCTCCAGCAGGTGGTGCGCCTGTTCTGGCGCCGCCGCTGGGTCGTCCTCGTGGCGACGTCGCTGGGTCTTGCGGCCTCCTGGGGCCTCTCGATCACTCAGCGCGCGTCCTACACGGCCAGCACGTCCATCATGGCCGTCGAGAACGGCGGGACCCCGGGGCTGCCTTCCGAGGGCGGTCTGGCCGGACTCCTGGCCCCTGCCTCGCGCGAGGCCAGTGTGACGGACAAGCTGGTGGCCCTCTTGAGGTCCCGGACGATCGTGGCAGGGGCCATCCGCGACAATCGGCTGCTGCCGGCGCTCCTCCCCGATCGCCCGCGTGGCTGGACCGAGGAGCAGGCGCTCTTCGCGGCCCAGGAGCGCCTGGTCGGCATGACCAAGATCGAGACGGATCCCAAGGCCGGCACCATCTTGATCAAGGTGACGTACTCGGAGCCCGGGACCGCTGCAGCCGTGGCCAATGGCTATGTCAGGGAGTTGGAGACCTTCCTCAAGGACAACTCCCTGTCGTCGGCCCAGCGCAAGCGAACCTTCCTGGAGCAAAAGGTCCAGGGCACCGCCAAGGAGGTCGACACCCTGGAGCAGCAGCAAATCGCCTTCCAGGAGCAGAAGAATCTCATCTCCCTGGATACCCAGACCCGGGCGATCGTCGAGTCCTACGTGGGCCTCAAGAGCAAGTTGATGGCCAAGCAGGCCGAGCTGAGCCTCCAGGAGCGATCCCTCTCCCGAAACGACATCCAACTGATCGGCTTGCGTGGGGAGATCGACCAGCTGAAGGAGAGCATCACCCGCCTCGAGCAAAGCGGGGACGGCGGCTTCGTGGCCCTCAAGGAGCTGCCGAAGCTCACGGCCGAGAGCCTCAAGCTGCAGCGCACCCTCGCGACCAAGCAAAAGTTGCTCGACATGCTCTCCGAGCAGCTTGAACTCGCCAAGGTCCAGGAGGCCTACGAGTCCCTGTCCTTCCAGGTCGTCGACCCGGCGATCGCCCCGATGCAGCCGAACAAGTCGTCGCGGTCGGTGGCGATTCTGCTCGGCAGCTTCTTCGGCTTGTTCCTGGGCGCGCTCATCGCCCTGGGCGCCGAGCGGTTCGGCCGATCGGTGGCGACCCTCGGCCCGAGTTCGAGCGAGACCCTTCCGCTCTCGCGTTTGTAGGCGGGTGGCCGGGACGGAGGTCCCCGCGCGAGACGGGTTCGCAGGCACGCTGTTTTCGAAGGAGCCCCCTGATGCTGAACACCCCCGTGGCCTTGATCCTCTTCAACCGGCCCGACACGACCGAACGGGTCTTCAGGGCGATCGCTCAGGCCAAACCCCGCAAGCTCCTGGTCGTCGCGGACGGCCCCCGGCCGGACAAGCCCGGCGAGGCCGAGCGATGTGCCGCCGCCCGTGCCGTCCTCGAGCGGATCGATTGGGACTGCGAGCTGCTCACCAACTTCTCGGACACCAATCTCGGCACCAAGCGGCGCGTGTCGGGCGGCCTCGACTGGGTCTTCGACCAGGTCGAGGAGGCCATCATCCTCGAGGACGACTGTCTCCCCGATCCCTCGTTCTTCCCTTACTGCCAGGAGCTGCTGGAGCGGTATCGCCACGACACCCGCATTGCGATGATCCACGGCATCAACAAGCAACAGGGCCAAAAGCGAACGGACTACAGCTACTACTTCACCCGCTACATGCACATCTGGGGCTGGGCGAGCTGGCGCCGGGCCTGGCAGCATTATGACGTCAACCTGGCGCTTTGGCCCGAGATCCGGGACGGTGGCCTGTTGAAGGGCCACTTCGACCCGCACGCGGAGCGCGAGCACATGGAGGTCTTCGAGCAGCTCTACCGAGGCGAGATTGACACCTGGGACATCCAGTGGGCCTTTGCATGCTTCATCCAGGGGGGGCTTGCGATCGCGCCGGCCGTCAACCTGATCTCCAACCTGGGCTTTGGCAGCGACGCCACCCGCACGCTCGATCCGTTCTCGCTCGACGCCTGCCGGCAGACCGAGGCCTTGTCGCTGCCCTTGCGCCATCCCCCGTACCTCTTTCGCCTTGCGGCGGCGGACGACTTCGAGACCGCCTACGGGCGGAGCTTCGAGGCACGTCTCAAGCGCTGGCAGATCAAGCTGAGGCACTCCTTGGCCCGCTTCGGGGGCGAGCGCCGCACGGGCGCTCGGCTCCAGCCCGAGGCGTGACGATGAGCCAAGCCTGGATCAACTACCTGCCCACTCCCTTGCAGGAGCGGGTGCGTCGGAGCACAGGCCTGAAACCCATCCTCGGGAACACGGGGTGGCTCATGGGCGAGCAGGTCCTGCGGATGGTCACGGGAATGCTGGTCGGAGCGTTGGTCGCCCGCTACCTGGGGCCCGCGCAGTTCGGGACCTACAACTACGCCCTCTCCTTCGTGGGGCTGTTCACGGCGGTGTCCTCCCTGGGATTGAACGGGTTGTTGGTCCGGGACGTGGTCCGCGACCCGGCGGCCGGCAACGCGATCATGGGGACGATCCTGGCCCTGAAAGTGATCGGCGGACTGGTGGCCATGCTCCTGGCCATCGGGATGACGGCCGTCATGGCCCCGGGCTTTCCCCTCATGTTCTGGTTGGTGGCCGTCACGGCCTGCGGGCTCGTCGTCCAAGCCTTCGATACCGTGGACCTGTGGTTCCAGGCTCAGGTGCTCTCGAAGTACTCGGTGATCGCCAAGAGCATCGCCTATGTCCTGGCCAACGTCTTCAAGCTCGGGTTGGTGTGCGCGCAGGCGTCGCTCCTCTGGTTTTCCTTCGCGGGCGTCCTGGAGTTCCTCCTGGCCGCCGTGTGCCTCCTGCTCGCCTACCGGCACCATGGAAACCGCCCGAGCGCCTGGGTCGTCTCCTGGAAGCGAGCGCGGCACCTCCTGACGGAGAGCTGGCCGCTGGTGCTCTCAAACCTGTCGATCGTCCTGTACATGCGCATCGACACGGTCATGCTCGGCCACCTGAGCACCAATCAACAAGTGGGCCTCTATTCGGTCGCCACGCGCCTGTCCGAGCTCTGGTACGTCGTCCCGACCGCCATCGTGGCCTCGGTCACCCCTGCCCTCATGAAGGCCAAGGACATGGAGCGGGACGTCTACCACGGGCGCCTGCTTGCCTTGTTCCGGGCCCTGGTGCTCATCGCGTTGCTGATCGCCGTCCCCATGACCTTCCTGTCGGAAACCCTGGTCGTCCTGCTGTTCGGGCACTCCTACCAGGCGGCGGGTCCGGTCTTGTCCGTCCACATCTGGGCCGCCCTCTTCGTGTTCCTGGGGGTGGCCCAAGGCCCGTGGAACATCGCCGAGGGCCTTTACAAGGTCTCCTTGTCCCGGTCCGTGATGGGCGCGGTCCTCAACATCCTCCTCAACCTCGCGCTCCTGCCGCGCATGGGGGCGATGGGGGCCGCGGTGGCGACCGTCGTCTCTTACGCCGTCCCCAACTACCTGGCCAACCTCACGAACCGTCGCACCCGCGAGGTCTTCAAGCTGCAGACCAGGGCCCTCTTCATGCTCAAGTAGGAGGTCAGCGCCATGCGGACGTCATGTCTCATCAACAACTACAACTACGGAGCGTTCGTGACCGAGGCGATCGAGAGCGCGCTCAAGCAAACGGTGCCCTTCGACGAGATCGTGGTGGTGGATGACGGATCGACCGATGGCTCGGCGCGGCTCCTGAGCGAGCGGTACCAGGACCATCCCCGGGTCCGACTCGTGCTCCAGGCCCAGAATCAGGGCCAGCTCGCCTGCATCAACGAGGGCTTCCGGGTCGCCACCGGCGACCTCGTGTGCTTCCTGGACTCGGATGACCAGTACACCGAGCGCTACCTCGAGCGGCTCTTGCGGGTCTATCGCGCGCATCCCGGCGTCGACGCCGTCTCTTGCGCCGTGGAGCGCTTCGGCCAGGTGAGCTCCATCGATCGCAGGTTTCCGACGGACTGCGACCTCGGCTACTCGGCGATCGCCGCCCTGTATGCCGAGCGATGGGTCGGGGGAGTGACCTCCACCCTGTCCATGCGCCGGTCGATCCTCGAGAAGATCCTGCCCG
>DATNQJ010000237.1:0-8313 GCA_036704085.1 Stenomitos sp. | reverse complement strand
CAAGAACCCCCGAGGGAGCCGACTTTCGTCGGCTCCCTCGGGGTGAGAGCGGTATTGGACTGGGGATGGGACGCTTGTTAGCAGACCTGGAGGATTTCCTCCGAGTTGTTCACTTCGTTGAACAGCTCCTTGCCGATGACGGCCTCGTGGTCATTGGGGTAGATCCGGTTCTGGCACTGGTAGTCGCCGGTGTAGAAGATGTTCTCGAGGATGGTCTTGACCGTGTTGGCCTGCCACCGGCCGCCACGCTTGGTGGCGATGCCGTCGCGGGTCAGGTCGTTGGCGATCTGGCGGAGCGAACGGCCTGCGGCGCGCTCACGGAAGATGCGCTGGACGACGGCGGCTTCCTTCTGGTTGACCACGAACTGGTTGGTGGCCTCGTCGAGGGTGTAGCCGTAGGGGCAGGTGCCGCCGTTGTGGAGCACCTCGCGGCTGCGGACGAAGACCTTGGGCGCGCTGCCCGACTTGGGAGGACGGACCCAGCTCGCGACCTGAGGAATGGTGACGAAGAGCTTCAGGAGCTGCTGGCCATCGGGACGGCCGGTGTCGATGTTCTCCTGGACGCTGATGAGACGGATGTCCTTGTGGCTGAACTCCGAGAGGACGGTGGCGACGTCGTGGAAGCGACGGCCCAGGCTCACGAGAGAAGCGACGACGACCGTGATGTTCTCCTTCTCGGCGATCTGCTTCATCGAGGGGCGCTCGAGAGCGGCACCGAGGGCACCGGCATCGACCTTCATGCCTTCGAGGCTCATGGCGTTGGCTTCGCAGTAAGCGCGGATGGAAGCCTGCTCAGACGAGATCGTTTCTTCGCTGGCGGCTTCGGGATGGGTCCAGACATAACCAAGTACGCTGCTCATTACCTTCTCCTCAGTCTCACCGGGCCCGCTCTCACACAAGCCCTTGATTGCATTACTAGACTTATCGCGAGGCGGCTGAGGATCTTGTCCCCGTTCGTTTAACAGCAGTTTAAATGTTCTGGCGACTCAAGATTAAACTTGATCAGCTTAGCCGTTTGTTGACATCAAGGGGCGGAAAAGGCGCCAGAACGGTGATCCCGATCACCAAAACCACCCGGACAACGCCGAGGCGGTCCGGGTGGTCTGGAGGCGATTAACCTGACCTTAATCGTTCGACTAGCGGAGCGTGACGACCGTGACGCCGTCGCCGCCTTCCCCTTGCTCGCCCGGCCGGAAGGAGGCCACGTAGGGACTGCGTTGCAGGTGCTCGCGAATGCCGCTCCGCAAGGCGCCGGTGCCTCCGCCGTGGATCAGGTAGACGTGCTTCAGATCCGACTCGAGGGCCATGTCGAGGAATAGATCCACGTCGTTGAGGGCCTCGTGGACCATCTTGCCGCGCAGATCGAGATCGATTCCGCCATGGCGCCCGCCATCGTCCGATCCGGCGCTCTTGCGACGGGACGCCTTGGACGTGAAGGGCGCGGGCTGCATCTTGGGCTGCTGACGCTGCGTCTCCTTGGTGGCGGGCTGCAGCTCGGTGACCTTGGCCGTCACCTTCATGATGCCGATCTGCAAGAGGACCTCGCCGCCCGCGTCCGGCAGGGACTGGACGACGCCCGTCTGGTTGAGGCGCGGCACGAAGACGCGATCGCCCACCGTCATGGTCCGGGCGTTCACCGCGTTCGCGGGCCGCTCCGTCTTCTGCATGCGGCCCTTGAGCTTGGAAAGCCGATCGTAGGACTTCTGGGCGGTCTGGGCCGTCTTGCTGCCCTGCAGCTCGCGCGTGATCCCCGCGATCTCCTCGCGGGCCTCGGCGAGCTCCTGGTTGATGGCCTCGCGGGCCTTCTCGCGGAGCTCCTTGCGCTCCTGGCTCCAGTTGGCGAGCTTGGCCTCGTACTCCGCACGCATCCGCTCGGCCTCGGCGAGCTTGCGGTCCGCGTCGGCTCGCGCCTTGGCGGCGGCGTGCTGCTCGGACTCGAGCTGGCCGATGATCTCCGCGGCGTCCGACTTGCCCTGCTTGAGGTGCTCGCGGGCGCGGCCCGCGATCTCCGGGTTGAGGCCCAGGGCCGAGGCGATGGTGATGGCGTTGGACTGGCCCGGCACGCCCATCAACAGGCGATAGGTGGGCGAGAGGCTCTTCACGTCGAACTCGACCGAGGCGTTGATGACGCCCGGCTGCTCGTAGGCCAACAGCTTCAGCTCGCCGTAGTGGGTGGTCGCCACCAGGCGCGAGCCGCGCTCGAGCAGGGTGTCGATGATGGCGCGCGCCAGCGCCGCCCCTTCCTGCGGGTCGGTGCCCGCGCCGAGCTCGTCCAACAGGACCAGCGTGCGGTGATCGGCCCTTTGAAGAATGCGGATGATGTTCTTCATGTGGCCCGAGAACGTCGAGAGGTTCTGCTGCAGGCTCTGCTCGTCGCCGATGTCCGAGAAGATTTGGCGAAACAGCGCCACCTGCGAGCCGGGGGCCACCGGAGGGTGCAGGCCCGCCTGGGTCATGAGCGTGACCAGGCCCAGGGTCTTGAGGCTCACGGTCTTACCGCCCGTGTTGGGACCCGTGATGATGACGGCCTGGTGGCGATCGCCCACGCTGAGGTCGATGGGCACGACTTTCTCGGGCCGATCGGCGTTCAGGTTGCGGGCGGCCAGGAGCGGGTGCCGCGCCCCGTAGAGGATGGTGGCCCCTTCCTTGTTCAGACGGGGATGGTAGCCGTCGAGCGCCTGGGAGAGGCGAGCCTTGGCGTAGGTGAAGTCGATCTCCGCCACGGCCTCCATGGTCCAGCGGATCTCCTCGCCGTGCGCGGCGACCAACTGGGTAAGACGGGCCAGGATGCGCGCGATCTCGTTGCGCTCATCGAGCTTCAGCTTGGTGACCTGGTTGTTCAGCTCGACCACGGCCATGGGCTCGATGAAGAGGGTCACGCCCGTCGAGGACTGGTCGTGGACGATGCCCGGCACCTGGCCCTTGTGGTCCGCGCGCACGGGCAGGACGAAGCGATCGCCGCGCACCGTGATGATGGGGTCCTGCAGGGCCTCGGCGTGGCTGCGCAGCATGCGCTGCAGCTTGGTGCGGATCTCGGCCTGGCCCGCGTGGAGCTTCTGCCGAATGGTCGCAAGCTCCGGGCTCGCGTGGTCGGCCATGTCCCCGGACGGGTCGAAGCAGCGCTGGATCTCGTCGACGAGCTTGGGCAGGGGCACGATAGGCACCGCGAGCTCCGCCAGGGCGGGGTACTCCTCGTCATGCTCGCCGAGGAAGCTCTTGAGGCGGCGGGCCGCCGCGAGCGTCGAGGCGATCGCGACCAGCTCCGGCCCTTCCAGGTCCGCTCCCTGATCGAGGCGGCGGATCACCGCGCGCAGGTCATGCAGGCCGCCCATGGGAAAGCTCTGCGTGTCGCGCAAGAGATCCTTGGCCTCGGTGGTGAGGCGCAGCGCATGCGAGACCGCGTCCAGGTCGGTGTGCACGTCCAGGTGGCGGCACCGATCGCGACCGGCTTCGGAGGTGGCCCGCTCCGCGAGGAGCTCGACCACCTTCGGCCATTCCAACATCTTGAGGGTCTTTTCATCCATAGCCATAAGGGAGCCATTATACCGAAAATGCCCCCGAGGCGCCGGTTCACGCTAGAATGGAGCCATGGACGATTCGACCAACCTGTTGCCCTTGCGGGCTCACCACCTCATGTGCGTCACCACGTACCAGGGAAAGGGCTACTCTCCCGAGTTCGTCGCCAACATGAACCGCGTCTGGCACGCCCTGCGGGCAGGCGCCTACTCCCATGCCAAGGCCACCAGCGTCGCCGATCCCCTCTGCATGGCCTGCCCGAACCTCCAGGATCAGGCGAACGACACCAGCTGCCGGTACCATGTCTCCATCTCCGAGCGCGATCGGCGCATGCTCGCGGCCATGGGCTGGCAGGAGGGCGAGATCATCGAACTGGGCTCGGTCATGGACGACATCCACGCGCGGCACGCCGCGTTGATGAACGAGGTCTGCGTCGGCTGCGACTGGACCGCCATCTGCAGCGAGCGCCGGTTCACGCTCCGTGAAGCCGATCCTCCCGTTCCGTTGCCTTTGCTCAACGAGACGCCCCAAGGCAGCCTTCCGTAACAACTCATTTTGAAGTATTATGATGAGCATGGTTGGAAACGTCGTGCATGCTGCGACGCAGTTTTAGTCAGGACGGCCTAGATGTTCATCAAGATGGTGGCCCCACTACTTGCCAGCCGGCTCGGCTCCCGGTTCCTGGTCATGGCGCTCGACATCGCCATGCGGCGGTATCGCTCCACCTAGTCACGCTCCTTCCGAGCAGGCCGCCTTCTGCAGGACGGCCCATGGCGAGCCGAGGCGTCGGATCCGCACGATGCCCGTTCCCCTCGCACCTTCGAAAAGAGACCGGACGGCGATCGACCTTGATTTGGGAGAATGGGCAGCGTCCGGGTAGAATGGAACCATGATGTCGGAGGAAGCCTCGTCCATGGAAATGCCCATGCCTGTCACGTCCCGGCTCGATCGGGGCGTGCTCGCGATCGTTGCCTTCAAGGCCTTCTTCGGGGCCTTGTACCTGGCGGTCGCGGTGGGGGTCTTTTCCTTCATGAACCAGGACCTGGCGACATTGGCCCAGCACCTGGTGGATGACTTCAACCTGGACCCCGGCAACCACATGATCATGTCGGTCCTGGCCTTCATCCCGAACATCACCCCGGGGATGCTCAAGACCATCGCCCTGGGGACCTTCCTCTACGGGTCACTCGAGATGGTGCAGGCCATCGGCCTCTGGTACCGCCAGATCTGGGCGGACTGGCTGATCGTCGTCGCCACCATCCTGCTCATCCCCGTCGAGGGCTACGAGATCTACCACCACGTCACGCCCATGAAGATCGGCGTGCTGGTGCTGAACATCATCATCGTCTGGTACCTCTACACCCGCCACATCAAGTCGCCGGCCCACTAGGACCGGCGACCGCTCATGTGGCGAAGGTCCGCTAGAGGTTGAACTCCCAGGCCGTGAAGTAGGGTTTGAAGCCCCACGCCTCCAGGAACCGCAAAGGTCCCTCGTTCTCGCTGTGCACGTAGCCCACCAGGTAGCGGGCGCCCTGCTCGTAGAGCCACTCGCTCCCCTGGTAGTTCAACGCCCGATAGAGCCCCAGGCGCCGGGCCTCGGGCAGGACGTAGGCGTCGTACAGGAGCCCGCCGTTGGGCGGCTCGTAGACCGCGAACAGGAAGCCCACCAGGCGCCCCTCGTGCTCGGCCACCAGGAAGCAGTGCGGACGATTGGCCCCGTACTCCCGGTAATCGCGCTCGGTGAGGCCGATGAGGGCTGCGAGGCCGAGCTGCTGCACCGCCCCCGGGTAGCTCGCGACGTGCTCGCCGATGCGCGCGCCCATCTCGAGCACCTGCGGGTACTCCTCGGGGCGCATGGGACGGATGGCCGGGTGCGCGGCCGGGTGCGGGAACTCGTAGGTCAAGAGGGCGATGCGCTCCGGGAAGAACCCGAGGCCCCGGAGAGCCTCCTGCTGCGCCGTCTCGCCGGGCTCCATGATGAACGAGACCCGGGCGAAGTCCTGGGTGCGCGCCCACGCGACGATCCCCTCGGCGAGCTGGGCGATCGCCTCATCCACGGGCCGATCGGGGACCAGGAAATGATCCAAGAGGGCCTGCGGGAGCGTGGAGTAGGGGGCGTTCTGACGCTTGACGCCCGCATAGCCCGCGACCCCCGTGGGCGTCTCCACCACCAGGACGGTCTCGAAGGCCTCCAGGATGTCCGGCCAGTTCCGGGCCCAGTGGTTCAGGATGGAGACGTGGTAGCCCGCGGACTCGGGCCAGCCGCGCTCCAAGAGGGCCCGCAAGGCGGGATAGTCCGCGGCGGTCACGGGTCGGGCGATACATCCAGTGGCTTGCATGATCTCCTCCTCGAAGGCTCGTTCCCCTTGCTTATACCCGGGTTCCGGCCCGGGTGGAGGGCAGCGCGGCGAAGGCGTCTTCGGGCCGCGGGACCTTCACGAGCAGGAGGGCGCCCACCACGACGAACACCAGCTGAGCGGCGATGGCGAGCTGGTACTTGGCGATGGGCATGGCGGCGAAGGCGTAGGTGATGAACCCCCAGGTCATGGGGCCCACGATGGCCGCGAACTTGCCCGCGAGCGAGTAGAGGCCGAAGAACTCGGCCTGCCGATCCTCCGGAGCGAGCGCCGACAGGAGGGCCCGCGATGCGGTCCAGGTGCCGCCCATGGCAATCCCGATGGCCGGAGCCAGGGCCCACGAGAAGACCGCCTTGTCGCGCACGAAGATGATGGCGACCAGCGCCAGCGCCCACCAGGCCAGGTTCCACTGCAGGGCGCGCTTGGAGCCGAAGCGATCGACCACCTTGCCCCAGCCCACCGCCCCCAGGGCCGCGAACAGGGTCGACAGCAGCAGGACGAGCTGGACCTCCTGCTTCTGCTCGTTGAAGCCGACCACCCTGACCGCGTAGATGGCCATGAAGCCGATGACGGTGTTGAGGGCGTCGAAGAAGAGCAGGTTCGCCACGAGGTAACGGACCATGCCGGGCACCTGGCGGGCCGCCTTGGCCGTCTCCCAGAGCTGGGCCCAGGCCCGGCGGGCCGTCGAGTCGACGCGCGGCGTCCCGTGATCCTTCACCAAGAGGTGGTGCGGCAGGGCGCAGAGCATGAAGAGGACGGCCGTGGGCACGAAGGCCCCGACGTTCCCGCCGGCGGGAAAGGGCGTGTGGAGGCCCAGGAGCTTGCCCGTGACGAACGGCATGACGCAGAGGATGCCGAAGAAGGAGCCCAGGTAGCCGATGCCCGTCCCGTAGCCCGAGAGCCAGCCGATTTTGTCCTTGGAGACGAGCTCGGGCAGCTGGGCGTTGTAGAAGACCTGCGCCAGGTTGTAGCCGAAGGAGCTGAGGGCGAAGAGGACCAGCGCCGGGATCAGGGCCGCCTTGCCGAAGAGGGGGATGAGGATGGGCAGGGAGGCCGTACATGCGCACGAGAGGATGGTGAAGAGCGCGACGAAGCGGGTCCGCTTGCCCAGGCGGTCCGAGTAGGCGCCGAACGCGGGCGAGGCGATCGCCACAGCCAACAGGGCGAGCGAGACGGCCGTGGAGTAGGCGATATCGGGTGCGCCCATGTCCTTGGTGACCCACAGGGCGAAGTACAGCGTGTACATGTTCACCGCGTAGATGGTGTTGGCGAAGTCGTACAGCGCCCAGGCGTGGACCTCAAATCCCTTCCGCAAGCTCTTCCTCCTCTGAAATGACTCACCCCTACATACCCACGCCGGGGTCGGTTCTACGGCAAACGAGACGCCCCCGGGAGTCCCGGGGGCGTCTCGTCTTGGAATGACTAGGGCATGAGCTTGACGGTCGCCGCCCCGATGGCGTCGTCGAGGCGATTGAAGGCCTCGGGCGCCGGTCCGTTGACCGCCACCGAATGGGTGCCGCCCTCGAGCGTCAGGACGATGGAGCGGCGGCCACCGCCCACGGCTCCCGAGTCGACGGTCTGGGGCAGGTCGATGAAGCGCGGCTGTCCGCCCCCGGGCGACTCGAAGGCCACGTCCACCAGGCGCTGAAGCTGGTCGCGCGAGAGCATGCCCGCCCCGATCCCCTCCTTCTTCGGAGGAGTGGTGTAGGGATAGACCCGCGTGGCGATCCAGTCCCCGTTGCCGTAGATGACGACCGACTCTTCGTTGTAGTACTGGGGCGCCACGGTCCCGGTGGTATGGCGCTGCTCGATGACCGTGACGTTCGCATTCGCACTGTATCTGGGCTGCATGCCACCCCACCGCCAGAAAGAGCCGCCCGCCGCGCAACCGGCGAGCAGGGACGCCAACGAGACACACAAAAGTACCTTACGCATGCGCCCATCCTAAAGGGCGAGCCCCGGGCGGTCAACCCGGGGCTCCACCTACTTCTCCTCGACCGGTCCCCTGGCCTCTTCCCAGGCCTCGAAGCCACCCCGCAGGGCCTTGGCGTCATACCCATGATCCCGGAGCTTCTGCGCCACACGGGCGCTCGTACCCTCGTTCGTTCAGGTACAGTAGGTCACCACCAGGGCCTTCTTGTCGATCGGCAGGTCGACCGTCTCGGCCATCAAGAGATCGTCCGCCTCGTAGCGCTGGGCATTCCGGATCTTCACGGAGCTGTCCTGCCAGGAGCCCCGGCGCACATCGATGATGAAGACCGGCTGACCGCTCTTCTGCTGGCGCATCAGCTCGGCCACATCGATGCGGGGGACCTCGGTGGTCGGTTGGGCCATCGCGCACCTCCTTCGAGGCCATGATGCCGAACGGACCGCGCCGTGGCGCGGTCCGTTCGGACGAATTTCGGGGCCGACCGTCCGACAAAACGGTGCGGCTTAGCCC
>DATNQJ010000236.1:0-3299 GCA_036704085.1 Stenomitos sp. | reverse complement strand
CGCGCGCGGCGGGAAGTAAAGCGTCTTGGGATGGTCTAAGGGCCGCCCGCTGCATGATGCCCGGCGCGTCCCCTGCGGCCTCGCGACGAGGGCCCCATAACCGCTCATCGCTTGTTTTCCGGACGGGCCCAATGCGCTACGGTAGCCGTGGCGGCTGCTAGTTGGCGGCGAGCCGGGCCTTGGCGGGAGCTGCTCCGCCCGAGGCCAAAGGAGGAGGCCGACATGGACGAGCAAGCGATCGGGCGCAAGCGCTGGGCCATCGCCGACGGCTACATCCCCGGCTGGAGCCACGGTCCGGCCCCCGAGATGGTGAGCCACGAGGCCGTTTGCTTCCTCAACACGGGGAACCAGGACGCCCACGTCGCGCTCACGGTGTACTTCAGCGATCGCGAGCCCGTCGGCCCCTACCGGATCACCGTGCCCGCCCGCCGCACCAAGCACGTCCGGTTCAACGACCTCGCCGACCCCGCCCCGATTCCGCACGGCGCGGACTACGCGGCCCTCATCGAGTCGGACGTGCCCGTGGTGGTCCAGCAAACGCGCCTCGATTCGCGCCAAAGCGACAACGCCCTCCTGAGCACCATCGCCTTCCCAGGCTAGGAGGCACGACATGGGCTTCGAGCGCATCCCCATCCAGCGGGTGACAGCATCGGCCTACGTGATCCCGACCGACTGCCCGGAGGCCGACGGCACCATCACCTGGACCAGCACGACCATGGTGCTCGCCGAGGTCACGGCGGGCGACGGCCGGGGGCTCGGCTTCAGCTACGCCGACGCGAGCGCGGCCGCGGTGATCCAGCGAGTGCTCGCCAAGGAGATCCTCGGGCTCGACGCCATGGACACGCACGCGGCATGGCTCGCCATGATCCGGAGCGTCCGCAACATGGGTCGCCCGGGCATCGCGAGCACCGCCATTGCGGCCATGGACACGGCCCTCTGGGATCTCAAGGCCAAGCTCCTAGGCGTCAGTCTCGCCCGGCTTTTGGGCCCCTGCCGCGATCGCATCGCCCTCTACGGCAGCGGCGGCTTCACCAGCTACTCGCTCGAGAAGCTCCAGGAGCAGCTCGGGACCTGGAGCCGGCAGGGCCTGCGGGCCGTCAAGATGAAGGTCGGCACCGAGCCCACGGCCGACGCCATGCGCGTCTCGGCCGCCCGCGGCGCCATCGGCAGCGAGGTGGAGCTCTTCGTCGACGCGAACGGGGCCTACACGCGCAAGCAGGCCCTCGAGCTCGCCGAGGCCTTCGCCGCGGACCACGTGACATGGTTCGAGGAGCCCGTCTCCTCGGACGACCTGGAGGGGTTGCGCCTGTTGCGCGATCGGGCTCCTGCCGCCATGCGCATCGCCGCCGGCGAGTACAGCTACGACGTCCCCTACGTCCGCCGCATGCTCGAAGCCCAGGCCGTGGACGTCCAGCAGGTGGACGCCACCCGTTGCCTCGGCATCACGGGGTTCATGCAGGCAGGCGCCCTGTGCGCGGCCCACATGATCCCCATGTCCGCCCACACCTCGCCCTCGATCCACGTCCATCCCTGCTGCGCCTTGCCCGCCATGCTAAACCTGGAATATTTCCACGACCATGCGCGCCTCGAGCACATGCTTTTCGACGGCGTCCTGGATCCCGTCGACGGCTCCCTCGCGCCGGCGTTCGACCGCCCGGGACTCGGACTCGAGTTCAAGCGGGCGGATGCCAAGCGCTTCGCTGTTCAAGGAGGCTGAGATGGCTACCCGTCGCCGCACCGCCGAGCCGCGGATCACGTGGTTGCCCGAGACCCCGGTCGACGCCAGGGCCCTCGAGCGGGACCTGAAAGCGGTCCTCACGGGCGAGGTCCGCTTCGACGCCGGTAGCAAGGCGCTCTACACCACCGACGCCTCCAACTACCGCCAGATCCCCATCGGCGTGGTGATCCCGAAGACGGTCGAGGACGTGATCCGCACCGTGGAGCTCTGCCGGACGCATGGAGCCCCCATCGTCTCGCGCGGCGGCGGCACGAGCCTCGCGGGCCAGACCTGCAACGTGGCGGTGGTGCTCGACTTCTCGAAGTACCTCAACCGGCTCGTGGAGCTGGACCCCGCCGCCCGCCGAGCCCGGGTCCAGCCGGGCATCATCCTCGACCACCTGCGCGACGCCGCCGAGGTGCATCAGCTGACCTTCGGGCCGGACCCCGCCACCCACAACCGCTGCACCCTCGGCGGCATGATGGGCAACGACTCGTGCGGCATGCACGCGCAGATGGCCGGCCGCACCTCCCAGAACATCGCCGAGCTCGAGATCCTCACCTACCGGGGCCACCGCATGCGGGTGAAGAACCACTACACCGAGGACGAGATCGAGGGCGTCATCCAGCAGGGCGGCGAGGATGGGCGGATCTTCCAGGCGCTGAGAGACCTGCGCGATCGCTACGCCGAGCAAATCCGCGCGCGCTTCCCCCACATCCCCCGCCTGGTCTCGGGCTACGGGCTGCAGTTCCTCCTGCCCGAGCACGGCTTCAACGTCGCAGGCGCCCTGGTAGGCAGCGAGTCGACGCTGGTGACCATCCTGGAAGCGACCACCTGCCTGGTGGAGAGCCCTCCGGGCCGGGTGCTCGTCATGCTCGGGTATCCCGACATCTATCAGGCCGGAGACCACATCGACGAGATCCTGCGCTTCAACCCCATCGCCCTGGAGGGCATCGACGACCGGCTGCTCGAGATCATGCACAAGAAGGGCCTCTACCCCCATGCCCGCGAGATCTTCCCTCCCGGCAACGGGTGGCTCGCCGTCGAGATGGGAGGAGCCGATCGAGCAGACGCCGACCGCCAGGCGCGGGCCCTCATGGAGGCCCTGGGCCAGCGTCCCCGGCCGCCCGCCATGAAGCTCATGGACCAGCCGGACGAGGAGCGGACGTTCTGGCAGCTGCGCGAGGCCGGGCTCGCCGCGACGGCGTCGGTGCCCGGCGAGGGCGACTTCTGGCCGGGCTGGGAGGACTCGGCGGTGCCGCCCGCGTGCGTCGGCGACTACCTCCGGGATCTCCGCGGGCTGTTCGACAAGTACGGCTACAACCCGTCGGTCTACGGGCACTGGGGGCAGGGCTGCATCCACTGCTCCATCGACTTCGACCTGGTGACGGCCGAGGGCATCCGGCAGTTCCGTGCGTTCCTGCAAGAGGCCGCCCGGACGGTGGTGAAATACGGCGGCTCGCTCTCGGGCGAGCACGGAGACGGCCAGGCCCGCGGCGAGCTCCTGCCCCTGATGTTCGGCGACGAGCTGGTCCAGGCGTTCCGGGAGTTCAAGGCGATCTGGGATCCGGACTGGAAGATG
>DATNQJ010000235.1:0-3052 GCA_036704085.1 Stenomitos sp. | reverse complement strand
GGCTCCGGCCCATGTTCTCGAAGGCCGGCAGCGTGGGAAAGCGCTCGACGGCGTGATCGACGGCAGCGGCGATCGAGGCGTAGCAGTCGGCATTGATCTCGGCAGGAATCCCTTCCGGATAGTGCTGAAGCCACCGACGTTCCATAGCTTGCGTCATTGCGGCACCTCCCCTTCGGCAAAACACGGCGCTGTGCTGCTTCTAGCGTAGCACAACGGATGGTCCTCAGGATATGCGTCACCGCTGGCGCGGCGCGTGCCTCGGGCCCGTTGCCTGGAATTGTTCGATGCCGGGAGGTAGGATGGAACGTTCGCTCGTCAATGCCATGGAGAGGATCTCGCATGATTCGTCGTACCCTCACGACCCTGGCGCTCCTCGGGGCGCTGACGGTCCCGCTTGGCGCCCAGGCGGCTCCGGCCCTCAAGGTCCAGGAAGCCAGCCTGCCCAATGGTCTCAAGATCCTGATGGTCGAGAACCACAAGGTGCCCGTGTTCAGCCTGCAGATGTGGTACAAGGTCGGCTCGCGCAACGAGCGTCCCGGCATCACGGGCCTCTCGCACCTCCTGGAGCACCTGCACTACCTGGGGACCAAAAGGCGTCCGACGGGCCAGTACGACCGGGAGGTCGAGACCCAGGGCGGCGGGGACAACGCGAGCACGAGCGAGGACTACACGGATTACTACGTGGAGATGGCGAGCCCGAACCTCGAGCGGGCCATCGACCTCGAGGCGGACGCCCTGGCGAACCTCGCCATCCCGGCCAACAAGTTCGAGTCGGAGAAGCGGGTGGTCATGGAGGAGCGGCGCCTGCGCACCGAGAATTCTCCCTTCGGGATGATGTTCGAGCTCATGGGGGCCACCGCCTACGTCGCGCATCCCTACTCCTGGCCCGTGGTGGGCTGGATGAGCGACCTCATCGGCATGACCCGCCAGGATGCCTGGACCTACTACCAGACCTACTACAAGCCCAACAACGCCACCCTGGTGCTGGTGGGCGACTTCGACCCGAAGCAGGCCTTGCAGCTCATCCGCAAGCACTTCGGGCCCATCAAGGCCGGTCCCACTCCGCCGCCCGTCCGGACCGTCGAGCCTCCGCAGAATGGCGAGCATCGGACGGAGTTGATCAAGGAAGTCGAGACCCCGGCGGTCATGGCGGCCTTCAAGATTCCGGCGGTCGGCCACCCGGACCTCTACGCCCTCATGGTGGCGGCCAACGTGCTCGCGCGCGGCGAGTCGTCGCGGCTCTATCGCAAGCTGGTCGACCAGACCCAGATCGCGCAGTCGGTCGAGGCCTCGGCCAATGAGCAGAGGGATCCGGGCCTCTTCATCCTGGCGGCCCTGCCGACCCCGGGCCACACGACCCAGGAGCTCGAGACGGCCATGTACCAGGAGCTCGATCGCCTGAAGACGGAGCCCGTCTCCGAGCAGGAGCTCTCCAAGGCCAAGAAGCAGATCGAGTCGGACTTCCTCATGGGGCAGCAGCGCGCGAGCACCCTGGGCTTCCAGCTCGGCATGTACGAGACCCTCAAGGATTACCACCTCTTCCTGAACCACGTCCCTCAGATCCGGCACGTCACGGCCGAGGAGGTCCAGCGGGTCGCCAAGACCTACTTCCTCAAGGCCAATCGCTCGGTCGTCACGCTCGTTCCCAAGGAGGCCCACCCGTGATCGCGCGTCACATCCTGCCGCTCGCGGCCGCATCCGTCCTCGTCGCCCCCTGGACCCTCGCGCCTGCCGAGGCCAAGAGTCTCGCGCCGCGCCCGGAGCGCGTCACGCTTCCCAATGGCCTGCCGGTGCTGGTGGTCGAGCGGCATGACCTGCCCATCGTCTCGGTGGACCTCGTCTTGCGGGCCGGCGGGGTCAACGAGGCGGCCAACGAGCATGGCCTCGCCAGCCTGACGGCCAACCTCCTGACCAAGGGGACCCCGACGCGTACGGCCCAGGCGATCGCCGACGAGATCGACGCCCTCGGCGCGAGCCTGGGCGCGGGTGCCGACCCCGACAAGAGCGAGGTCGAACTCAACGTCCTCAAGTCGGATCTGGACCACGGCCTGGCCCTCATGGGCGACGTCGTGAGCCACCCGACCTTTCCGGCTGCCGAGCTGGACAAGGCCAAGAACCTCGAGTCCGCGGGCCTGCGTACCGCCCTGGACGATCCCGGGACCGTCACGGGCCTGGCGGCGAGCCAGGGGCTCTTCGACCATACGGCCTACGGCCGCCCCCTGTCGGGCGGATTGGCGGCCCTTGCCACCCTCCAGCAGGTGGACGTGCAGCGCTTCTACCAGGCGAACTACCGCCCCGACCGTGGCTTCATGGTCGTGGTGGGCGACATCACGCCGGCCGAGGTGCGGCAGCACTTCGCCAAGCCCTTTGCGGACTGGAAGGCCCCCGCGACCATGCCGGGCCTGACGGTGGAGCACCCGCAGCCCACGGGCTGGAAGGGCGCGCGCCTGGTGCCCATGGACCTGACGCAGGCCAACATCAAGGTGGCGTACCCGGCGATCGCCCGCAACCACCCGGACTACTTCCCGCTCGTCGTGGCCACCCAGATCCTGGGGGGTGGCTACTTGAGTCGCCTTTATAAGAACGTGCGCGAGGAGCAGGGCCTCGCCTACAGCGTCGGGGCCTCCAACGTCCTGCGCCAGAGCGCTGGGACGACCGTGATCGGCCTGCAGACCAAAGAGGAAGCCGCTGCCCAGGCTCTCAAGAGCGTCATCGCCCAGGTGGACGACCTGCGCAACCGCCCGGTGCCGGCACCCGAGCTCGCCGCCATCAAGCGTTTCTTCCTGGGGAAGTTTCCGCGTGACCTGGAGGCCAACTCGGACCTCGCGTCCATGGTCAGCGCCGTAACCTTCTACGGCCTGCCGGAGGACTACTTCGACCGCTTCGTCAGCCGTATTCAGGCCGTCACCGCCCAAGACGTCCAGCGCGTCGCTCGCAAGTACTTCGATCCGGCCCACCGGCAGGTGACGATCGTCGGCCATCAGAACGTCCTCGCGAAGGTCGCGGCTCCCTACGGGCCGGTGGTGGTCGTCAACAAGACCGACCTCATCCA
>DATNQJ010000234.1:0-6258 GCA_036704085.1 Stenomitos sp. | reverse complement strand
ATGCCGAGACGTCGGGGCATACGGCGATGGTAGGTTTGTGATATCGTGGGGTAGCTATCAGGAAATACGATGCTATCTACTAAAAGACATTATATGGGTGACTGAATGAACCTCGATCAGCTTCGCACCTTCGCCAAGGCGGCGGACACGCTCAGCTTCACCCAGGCGGCACGCCTGTTGCACATCTCGCAGCCGGCCGTCAGTCAGCAGATCCGGGAGCTGGAGTCCTCGCTCAAGGTGACGTTGTTCGAACGGCGCGGGCGCACACTGGCGCTGACGCCTGCCGGGGAGCGCCTGCGACCGCTGGCGCTCGACCTGCTCAGCAATGTCAAGCGGACGGAAGACGAGCTGAGCGAGTTTCGGGGCGTCCCCCAGGGCGTCTTCCTCATCGGGGCCGAGTGCACGCCGGGCACCTACCTCCTGCCGCAGGCGCTCGGCGTCTTTACGCGGGACTTTCCCGGAGTCCGACTCAGCCTTCGGGTGACGGACATCGAGAGCATCGAGCGGGCCCTGCAGGACGGCGAGTTGGACCTGGCCGTCACCGAGACCTCGCCCAGCCGCCTCAGCGGGTGGGAGCGGATTCCCTTCTTCAAGGACGAATACGTCATCATCACCCCGCCGGATCATCGCTGGGCGAGTTGCTCCGTGATTGACCCTGGAGAGCTCGCAGGCGAGCCCTTCATCCTGCGCCAGAAGGATTGGGCGTTACGCAAGGGGTTCGCCGAGCAACTCCTCACCGCCGGCTTCAACCCGGACCGCTTCATGATCCGCTTCGAGCTCAACAGCACCGAGTCCATCAAGCACGCCGTCATGGCGGGCCTCGGGGTGGGCTTCGCCCCCGTCCATGCCATGCGGGTCGAACTCGAAGCCGGACGGCTCGCCACGGTGCGGATCCGCGACCTGTCCTTCGAGCGCTCTTTGTGGCTCATGACGCCGCAGGGTCGTAGGCTTCCCAGCTACCAGCAGCACTTCGTCGAGACCCTCCTCTCCGGCGACTGGAGACCCCGCTCCGGCAACTGAAACGCCCCGGCCGTTTGAAGCCCCCGTCCAGGAGCCCGTCGCAGTCGCGACGGGCTCCTGACGCTGCCGGGCCGCGCCGCCACGGACGCCCCGGCGTCCGCGAGCCTTGCCCTGCCCATTCTGCGCCCCCCTCCCACCCCTGCGATGGAAGCCACGACTTGGTCTGCGGCATCGTTTCGTGCTATCGTAGGGTAACTATTAGGAAAACCGATGATTTTTGGCGTTTTCAATAAAGAGAGATTTTTCTAATGAACCTCGATCAGCTTCGCACCTTCGCCACGGCGGCGGACACGCTCAACTTCACGCAGGCGGCGCGCATGCTGCACATCTCGCAGCCGGCCGTCAGCCAGCAGATCCGGGAGCTGGAGTCCTCGCTCAAGGTGACGTTGTTCGAACGGCGCGGGCGCACGCTGGCGCTGACGCCCGCCGGGGAGCGCCTGCGACCGCTGGCGCTCGACCTGCTCAGCGACGTCAAGCGGACGGAAGACGAGCTGAGCGAGTTTCGGGGCATCCCCCAAGGCGTCTTCCTCATCGGGGCCGAGAGCACGCCGGGCACGTACCTCCTGCCGCAGGCGCTCGGCGACTTTACCCGCGAGTATCCCGGAGTCCGGATCAGCCTGCGGGTGTCGGACATGGAGAGCATCGAGCGGGCCCTGCAGGACGGCGAGCTGGACCTGGCCGTCACCGAAACCGAGCCGTCGCCCGGCCGGCTTTGCGGGTGGGAGCGGATTCCGTTCCTCAAGGACGACCACGTCATCATCACCCCGCCCGATCATCCCTGGGCGGGCCGCGGCGAGCTCGAGCTCAAAGAGCTCGACTGTGTGCCGTTCATCGCGCGCCTGATGGACTCGCCGCTGCGGCAGATGGGCAGGGATCGCCTGGCCGCCGCCGGTTACAACCCCGACCGACTGACGATCCGCTTCGAGCTCAGCAGCACCGAGGCCATCAAGCACGCCGTCATGGCGGGCCTCGGGGTGGGCTTCGCCCCCGTGCATGCCATCCGCATCGAGCTCGAGACCGGACGCCTCGCCGCGGTGGGGATCCGCGGCGTGAAGCTCGATCGCTCCATGTGGCTCGTGACGCCGCAGGGTCGCAAGCTTCCCGGCTACCAGCAGCGCTTCGTCGACACCCTCCTGTCCGGCGACTGGCTCGCCCCCCGGATGCGCCTGGAAGAGGCCATGGAAAAGGCCCTCTAGGCTTTCGCGCCACCAAGGACGGCCCCCGTCGTGTGACGGGGGCCGTTCGCGTCAGACCGGTGCCTCACCGACCGCGTAAGGTTCGCATGCCTTGCTGACCGACCAGCCGGTCTTGAGGCCCACGATGAACCACGCCAAGGCGAGCACGCCGATGGCGAAGATCGTGTCCCCGATGACGCGCAACCAGCGCAGGGTGTTCATGAGCCCCGTCTGCGTGAACTCCGCCGAGCGCGCGTACCAGTAGCCGTGGTCCACGCTCGCCCAGGTCTGCATGAGCCCCACCGGCAGGATGCTCAAGAGCACCATGAGCCCGAGGCCGATGTTGATGGCCCAGAAGGAGAACTTGAGGGTCTTGGTGTGCCACTGGTGATGGGTGGCGAGGCCCTTGAGGCAGAAGAGCATCAGGCCGATGCCCAGCATGCCGTAGACCCCGAAGAGAGCCGTGTGGCCGTGTACAGGCGTGGTGTTCAGGCCCTGCATGTAGTAGAGCGAGATGGGCGGGTTGATGAAGAAGCCGAAGAGCCCCGCCCCCACCAGGTTCCAGAAGGCGACGGCCACGAAGAAGTAGATGGGGTACTTGTAGGCGGCCACCCACGGACGCGCCCACGCCTTGCTGTAGTTCTCATAGGCCTCGAAGCCGATGAGCACGAGGGGCACGACCTCGAACGCGCTGAACGTCGCGCCCAAGGCCAGGACCGGGATGGTGGTGCCGGTGAAGTACAGGTGGTGGAAGGTCCCGATGATGCCGCCCGCCAGGAAGATGACGGTCGAGAAGATGACGGCCGTGGTCGCCGTGTGGACCCGCAAGAGGCCCATGCGCGTGAAGAGGAAGGCGATGACGGTGGTGGCGAAGACCTCGAAGAAGCCCTCCACCCACAGGTGCACCACCCACCAACGCCAGTACTCGACGACCGCGAGGTTGGTCTGGCGACCGTACATGAGGCCCGCACCGTAGAAGAGGGCGATCGCCGCCGACGAGAGCAAGAACATGCCAAGCAGGCTCTTCTGCTCGGGCGCCGCCTTGAAGGCCGGACGCATGGCCCGGACCATCAGGCCCAGCCACACGAAGAGCCCCACCCACAGGAAGGCCTGCCAGAAGCGGCCGAGATCCACGTACTCGTAGCCCTGGTGACCGAACCAGAAGTTCTGGACCAGGCCGAGCCGCTGCTGGACGCCCATCCACTGGCCCGCCATGGAGCCGAGCACGATGACGACCAAACAGACGAACAGGAAGTTCACGCCCGCCCGCTGGAACTTGGGCTCGTAGCCCGAGACCGCCGGGGCCATGAAGAGGCCGGTGGCGAGCCACGCGGTCGCGATCCAGAAGATCCCGAGCTGGGTGTGCCAGGTGCGGGCCACCGAGTAGGGCAGCCACCTGTCGAGCGGAATACCGTAGAAGCCCGAGCCCTCGACCCCGTAGTGGGCCGCGGTGACACCCATGGCCATCTGCAGGACCAAGAGAGCGGCGGCGATCCAGAAGTACTTGAGGGTCGCGCGCATGGAGGGCGTCGGGGCAAGCGCGAGCAACGGGTCCTTTTCGGGGAAGACGTGCCGCTCCTCATGACCCTGCTTGTTCTGCCAGGCGTAATACCAGACGAGGCCGCCCACGCCCGCCAAGAGAAGGACGAAGCTCATGACGGACCACAGGACCATCGACCCGGTGGGAACATTGTCGATGAGGGCCTCGGGGGGCCAGTTGCTGGTGTAGGTGATGGTCTGCCCCGGCCGGTTGGTAGCGCAGGCCCATGCCGTCCAGAAGAAGAAGGCGTTGAGCAGCCTCAAGCGCGCGGGATCGCGGATGGTCGCAGGCGGGATGGCGTAGGCGTTGCGCAACGACGCGAGCGCCGGGTCCGTGCCGAACAGCGCGGTGTAGTGGCCGCTCACGGCCGCGATGGCACGCGCTCGATCCGGGGACACCGTGAGCGTCCGGGTGGCCGGATCGAAGGTGTTGGTCCTCAGTTCGTGCTTCAGGCGGACGTGGAGGCCCGCCTGAGTGGCCTCGTCCAGCTGGGCGTAGGGCTTGCCGTAGGTGGCCGTCGACCACGTGTCGAGCAGCCAGAGGGCCTCACGATGCAGCCAGTCCGCCGACCAGTCCGGGGCGACGTAGGCGCCGTGCCCCCAGACCGAGCCGACCTCCTGGCCGCCCATGGACTGCCAGACGTTCTGGCCGTCCTGGATGTCCCGGCCGCTGAAGAGCACCCGACCGTCCGTGGTCACCACCCGGTCGGGGACCGGCGGGGCCACCCGGTAGATGTCCCACCCGTAGTAGCCCAGGACGGCGAATGAGGCCACGATCACCGCGGCCAGCCAGAACCAGAGCCTCCCGTAACGCATAGCGAACCTCCGTTGACGCGAACTCTTCGAACGCTAGCCCCTCGGCGCGCGTCTCACAATCGGCGCTTGAGCGTTCCGATGGACAAGAGCCGGTCGTTGCCGGACCGGGGCACGACAGAGAAAAAGTTCGCCAAATGGTATCTTGATGGGATGACGCGTGGAGGCCCGCATGTCCCACCTGCACCTGCCGGACGGCATCTTGCCCCTGTGGCTCGTCATGGTTGGCTGGATCGTGACCGTGGCGGCGGTCCTCGTGGACCTGCGGCTCGCGCGTCGGCTGGAATTGCGCCGCAGCCTCCCCCGGCTCGGCTTCGTCTCGGCGCTCATGCTGCTCGCCATGTCCGCCGAGATCCTGCCCCTCGCCTACCACCTCAACCTCAGCGTGATCGCGGGCATCCTGCTCGGGCCCGCCATGGGCCTGCTCTCAGCCCTGATCGTCTGCCTGTTCCTCGCCCTCTTGGGGCACGGAGGGCTCACGGTGGTGGGCCTCAATGCCCCCATCCTCGCCATCGAGATCCTGCTGGGCGGGCTCTGGTTCCGAGCGTTCCTGGGCCTGCGCCTGAACGCCCCGCTGGCCGCAGCCCTCTCGACCCTGCTTTCGCTCGCGACGAGCACCTGCGCCATGCTGGCCGTCGTCTGGCTATCCCGGCTGGAGCCCGCCCGGATCGTGGAGCACGGCCGTCCGGCCCATTTCGAGGCCTTCGTGCACCTGGTCTTCACGCTGGGCAGCATCGGATGGCTCCTCGAGGCGCTGGTGACGGCGGGCATCGTGCATTACCTGTGCCGGGTGCGCCCCAGCCTCGTGGAGCCCGCTTGATGGATCTCTGGGCGATCGATCGCTGGGCGCGGCGGAACGGCCCCTTGCACCGGGCGGCTCCCCAGGCGAAACTCGCGGGGGTGGCCCTCGCGCTCGCCGCCCTCAGCCTCTCCACCCGGCCCGAGGTGGTGGGGGCGCTCGCGGTCGCCTGGTTCTTGGTGGTGATCGGGACGCGCGTCCCCGCGACAGCGGCCCTCCTGCTCATCGGGTACGCCATGGGCTTTGCGAGCCTCTACGCGTTCCTCACCTGGGAAGGAAGCTGGCCCGACGCCGCCCTGCTCGTCATGAAGGCAGGCGGAGCGGCTGCGAGCGTCCTTTCGCTCATCGTCACGACGCCCTACCCGGAGGTCTTCCGCGCCCTCCGGCGTTGGCTGCCGCCGCTGCTGGTGGACGCGCTGCTGTTGACCTACCGCTCGATCTTCATCCTGTTGCACCGCTGGGAGCACCTGTGGGACGCCCTGCGCCTACGCCATGGCTTCAGCCGTCGTCACCCGGTGCACAGCGCCCGCGCCATGGCCCCCGGGCTGGGCGTCCTGCTCGTCGGGGCCCTGGACCGCAGCGAGACGCTGTACGACGCGATGCTCCTGCGGGGTTACAGGGGCCGGATCACGGCTCCGAAGCGCTACGCGTTCCGGAAAGAAGACCTCGTGCCGCTCACGCTCGGGCTCTTGAGCCTCGCCCTCTCCATGGGGACCTGCGGCCCATGAGCGTCCTGGAGGTGCAGGACCTGAGGGCCACTTTTCCGAACGGGCAAGGCCTCTGCTACGCGGGCCGCCTCACCGTCGAGCGCGGCGAGCGGGTGGCGTTGCTCGGCGGGAACGGGGCAGGCAAGACGAGCCTCTTCCGGCTCATCTCGGGGTTGATGTCTCCCACTTCGGGGCTGCTCTCGGT
>DATNQJ010000233.1:0-4105 GCA_036704085.1 Stenomitos sp. | reverse complement strand
GGTAGCCGTCGTACATCAAGCCCGCGAGCCGGGCCCAGAAGGGCTCCTCCTCGCGCAAGAGCTCGCGCGGCCCTTCACCCTCGACCAGTGCGCCGTAGTCCATGCGACCGAGCAGCATGGGCTGGGCGGGAATGGGAAGCTGCGGCGAGAACGCGGACATGGCACCTCGGCGAAGAAGCAAGTAGGCCAGGTACTGTATACCGCAAAGGCGCTCGCCTAAAAGCCTTCAAAAAATATTCGGGGCGCTTTCCGGTAGAATGGAACGCTTGCGACCGATTCCTGTCAGGAGCCCGACCATGGACCTCTCGCCCGCCCTCCGGAACCTCCATCAGATGGGAGAGCGTCTCATCGCCTTCCTCCCGCAGCTCGTGGTGGGATTCTTGGTGTTCGGCGTGGCGTTTTTCCTCGCCGGACGCACCCGCAGCTGGGTGCGCACCGGCGTCAACCGCACGGTGAAGGGCACCGACCTCGGCAGCGCCCTGGGACAGTTGGCCTTCGGCGGCGTCCTGGTGGCGGGCGCCATCGTCGCCACCGCCGTGATGGGCGTCGGCATCGGCAGCCTGCTCGCCGGCATGGGCGTGACGGGCTTCGTCATCGGCTTTGCCCTCAAGGACGTGCTCGAGAACTACGTGGCGGGCCTCTTGCTGCTCTTCAGTCGCCCCTTCGAGACGGGTGACCAGATCCGCTCGGGCGCCTTCTACGGCCGGGTCCGGGCCATCTCGACCCGCGCGACCACCATCGAGACCTACGACGGGCAAGAGGTCATCCTCCCCAACGCCCAGCTCTTCACCAACCCGCTCGTCAACGAGACGCGCTACGGTCGCCGCCAGAGCGTGCTCACCTTCAAGCTGCCGCCCGCAAGGGATCTCGCCGGTCGCCTGAGAGGTCTGGAGGCCAAGGTGGCAAAGGTAGTGGGGGTGTTGCCGGAGCCCGCGGTCGAGGCGCGCACCGTCGAGGCCGCCGTCGACGGCGTGAAGGTCGAGCTCCGGTTCTGGAGCCCGCCGCAGCACGCGGCGATCGCCGACACCGTCGATCGCGTGACGTTGGCCGTGCAGGCCGAGCTGTACGCCCCGGCCCCGGGCAGTCCCGAATAGAATGGCCCCCGACAGTCCGAAGGCTGTCGGGGGCTGACTCTTATCCATCCTTGTTCAGCGTGGAAAGAGTCGTTTTTTTGGCGGAGGTCTTTACCATCCTTGTGCAGTTTGGAAAGACCTCGATTACAACTATCTCACCGAGGTCCAGGGGCCACAAGTGACGAGCTGCGGTAATCTTGGCGCCCTTTACCCGGAGCCGCGGAGGGGCTAGAATTAGAACGAATGTTCTGAGGAGGTCCCATGCTCGGATCCGGTTCGTTGTTCCCCTCGCTCGGCTCGAACGAGGGCAAGCGCCTCAAGTTGCAGCTCAAGGAGTACCTGCGGGATTACCCCGATCTGTCGGTCGAGAGCCTGACGGAGATCTGGCATGACGAGCAGGAGTCGCTGGCGGCCGACACCTGGCTCGAGCCGTACGTGCAGGGCGCGGCGTGGCGGCGCGAGGTGCCGCGGGCGCTCGGCACGCTCCGGCGCGAGGCCGTCCAGAAGGTGAAGGCCAAGGAGCTGCGGGTGGTGGCCAAGGAGCGCCGCCAGGACCGCGAGCCCGCCACCGAGGCGCAGAAGCGGTACCTCACCAAGCTCACCAAGAAGCGCCCGGAAATGCTGCCAGGACCCGTCGATTCGCTCTCCAAGCTGGCCGCGAGCCGGCTCATCAAGCAAGCCCTGGAATCGTAGGGAAATGGGAAGCCCCCCGTGCCTTCGGCACGGGGGGCTTCAACGCGCAGACTAGACCTTCGCCGCCATCAGCTCGAGCGCGCCCTGCAGGCGCTTCGCCACGAGCTCCGGCCCCATCAGGGTCGCCGTCTCGAACATCCCCGGGCTCGCGGTCGAGCCCGTCAACGCCACGCGAGCCGGCTGGATGACCGCCCCCGCCTTGACGCCGAGCTCCGAAGCCAGGTTCCGGAACACGCCCTCGACCGTCGCCAGGTCCCAGGGCTCGGCCTTGGGCAGGCGATCGCGCAGCGCCTCGAGGATCGCCCGGTTCTCGGGCACCAGGAACTTCTCGACCGCCTCCGGCTTGTACTCGATGGGCACGTCGAAGAAGAACGTCGAGTAGTCCACCAGCTCCACCAGGGTGCGGGCCCGCTCCTTCAGGAGCTCCACCAGGGCGTTGAGCCACTCGTCGGTGTGCCGCTCCGTGAGCCAGCCACGGGCAGCCCAGCGCGGCTTGAGGCGCTCCACCAAAGTCGAGGTCGGCAGCCGGCGCATCCAGACGCCGTTGAGCCAGTCGAGCTTCGCCTGGTCGAAGACCGCCGCCGTGTTGTTGACGCCCGCGACCGTGAACTTCTCGATGAGCTCCTCGACCGTGAACTCCTCCTGGTCCCCGCACGCCCAGCCGAGCTTGGCGAGGTAGTTCAGCATCGCCTCGGGCAGGTAGCCCGCCTCCTCGTAGGCCATCACCGACGTGGCGCCGTGGCGCTTCGAGAGGCGCGCCCGGTCCTGGCCCAGGATCATGGGGATGTGGCCGAACTGGGGCATGGGCAGGCCGAGGGCCTGGTAGATGAGGATCTGCTTCGGGGTGTTGGACAGGTGGTCGTCCCCGCGCAGGACGTGCGTGATCTCCATGGTCGCGTCATCGATGACCACCGCGTAGTTGTAGGTCGGCACGCCGTCCGCCTTCACCAGCACGAAGTCGTCCAACAGCGCGTTCTGGAACGAGACCGACCCGTGGATGAGGTCCTCCACCACCGTCTCGCCCTCGGTGGGCGTCTTGAACCGGATCACCGGCTGACGACCCTCCTCGCGCAGGCGCTGGGCGATCTCGGGCAGGAGGTTGCGGCAGCGGCCCGTGTAGCTGAAGGCCTCGCCCTTCTTCTGGGCCTCCTCGCGCATGGCGTCGAGCTCTTCCTTGCTGCAGAAGCAGTGGTAGGCGTGCCCCTCGTTGAGGAGCCGGTCGACGTAGTGCTTGTAGGTGTCGAGCCGCTGCATCTGGAAGTAGGGAGCGTACGGCCCCCCGATGTCCGGTCCTTCGTCCCAGCTGAGGCCCAGCCAGCGCATGCCGTCCAGGATGGCCTGGACCGACGCCTCGGTCGAGCGCGCCAGGTCGGTGTCTTCGATGCGGAGCACGAAGGTGCCGCCCGAGTGGCGGGCCAACAGCCAGTTGAACAGGGCCGTGCGGGCGCCACCGACGTGCAGGTAGCCCGTGGGGCTGGGGGCGAAACGAACGCGGATCTTCAAGGTAGCCTCTCCTTTGGTGCGATGCGTTCCCCAATTGTAACAAATCTCGCCGCCGAACGCGCTGGGCGTGGGGCTTCTGGACCATGACCCTCGCTCGCAAGTTGCAAGCAGGGGTATACGTTCTGTAACATGGCGAGGATTGTTTGAAACAGGGAGGCAAGCCATGGCCAGCAAGCACGAGGTCCCAGCCGAACCCACGCCGCTCACGGCCCTCGACCACATGCCGGGCGCCGAGGTCGTCTGTCCCGACGGCGCCGTCGGCCAGCTCGAGATGCTCGGGGTGAAACCGCACAGCGACGAGGTCACCCACCTGATCGTCCGGCGCGGGTTCCTCTTCCAGCGCGATCTCCTGGTGCCCGCCGAGTGGGTCGCGGGCGTCGAGGAGGAGTCCAACGTCATCCAGCTCAAGGCGCCCTTGTCCGACATCGTCAACCTGCCGGAGTTCGAACAGCCCAGGAGCCTCTTCACCCTGGTCTGGGGCCTGGCGACCTGGCCCATCCGCCTGCCCTTCGAGCTCGCGCTCGCGCGCTGGCGCGAAGGCCGCCTGGACGTCCAGGACAAGATCATCCAGGCCGCCCGCCGGGCGCGCGCCAAGGACCTCCTGGAGCACCACGTCTTCGACGACGCCGTCGAGAGCATCCCGCTCACGCTCAACCTCAACACCGCCACCGCCGAGGAGCTGAGCCAGGTCCGCGGCATCGGGCACGCCCTGGCCGAGCAGATCATCGCGCACCGCCCCTTCCAGTCGCTCGACGACCTGCACCGCATCCCCAGCCTCTCGCCGCAGACGCTCGATCGCCTGCGCGAAGTGGCCATCGTCTAGCCCGCAGACCCGC
>DATNQJ010000232.1:0-5835 GCA_036704085.1 Stenomitos sp. | reverse complement strand
GGAGGATCGGAGCCGAGCGGAGCCGACGTCCGCTCTCCTTGCGAGGCCCTCCCATGCTGTGTGCCCTGGCCCTCGTCGCGAGCCTGCTGTTTCCCAACGTCCAGGCCCGCAATCTGTCCGGGCAAACGCTCGAAACCCGGCAACAGCGAGGCATCCCTATCGTCTACCTGCTCGCCTTCACCCCTGAGCAACGGGGCGAGGCGGACGCCTGGAAACGCGCCATCGCCGCGTTGACCGGCGGCGAGCTGCGGACCGTCGAAATGCCGGTGCTCTCGGGCTTCGCCGTGCTCATACGCCCGATCATCGAGTCCAGCATGACCCGCAAGACGCCCGAGGCCGAGCGCCCCGACCGGCAAATCACGACCGACCGCACGGCCCTCGTCGCGGGGCTGCGGATCCCCGATCCGGACCGCGCGAGCGTCCTCGCGCTGGTCGATCCCGAGGGGGTGGTACGCTTCACCGTGCGCGGCTTGCCGACCCCAGAGTCGGAAGCGGCGCTGCGGGCGGCGTGGGAGGGGCTCAAGCGGGCCCGCTGACCGCGCCGGGGGGTCGGACGGCTGGTGACAGCGCGCGCAACGAGTCGCACCATGGGCTCGGATCGGGTAACGGCAGACTGCTAGGTGGGGGCACGGATGGGCCCGGACGAGCATCCCGAGAGGCGCCGCGGATCTCCGCGCCGCACCGACGAGCTGGACGGCGAACAGCTCTTCGTCGCCATGCAAACGGTGCTCCCCGAGCACGAGCAGTTCCGGCTGTTGGTCCAATCCATCTCAGACTACGCCATCTACATGCTCGACCCCGCCGGCCGCGTCATCAGCTGGAACAAGGGCGCCGAACGCTTCAAAGGCTACACCGAGGAGGAAATCCTCGGGAAGAGCTACCTGTGCTTCTACACCCCGGAGGACGTGGCGCGTGGCTGGCCCCAGCACCTCTTACGGACGGCCGAGAGACAAGGCCGGGTCGAAGACGAGGGCTGGCGCGTCCGCAAGGACGGGACGCGGTTCTGGGCGGACGTGGTCATCACCGCGATCCGGGACGCGAACGGTCAGTTGCTGGGCTTCGGCAAGATCACGCGCGACCTCACGGAGCGCAAGCAGGCCCAAGACGAGATCCAGCGCCTGAATCACGAACTGCGTGAGTTGAACCTGCTTAAAGACCGATTCGTCACGGCCGTCTCCCATGAGCTGAGGACGCCCATCAATGCCATGATGGGCTTCGGCAGCATCCTGGAGGACGAGGCCAGCGGCCCCCTGAACGATGATCAGCACCTCTACGTCCGCCGAATCTTGGCCAGCGCCGACATCCTGCTTAATCTGGTCAACGATCTGCTCGACATGAGCCGCATGCAAGCTGGACAGTTCAAGCTTTCGCCGGGCTTGCTCAACATGCAGTCCATCGCCTCCGAGGTCCTCGGCAATCTCGCCCCCATCGCCAAGCAGAAGCAACTGGAGCTGGTCAACGAGGTCCCCGGGCAGTTGCCCGACGTCTTGGCCGATGATCGACGCGTGAGCCAGGTGCTCACGAACCTCCTGCACAATGCCATCAAGTTCACCCCGAACGGAGGACGCATCACCGTCCGGGCTCGGTCTCGCGACGGCGGCCTTCACGTCGAGGTCGAGGACACCGGCATCGGGATCGCCCCCGAGGACCTCCCCAAGCTGTTCCATGAGTACGGACAGCTCGCTCAGCAGCCTTCTCAGGCGATCGTCGGCACCGGGCTGGGCCTGAGCATCAGCAAGGCGCTCATCGAGGCCCACGGCGGCCAGATCGGCGTCCGCAGCACCCCGCGAGTCGGCAGCACCTTCTGGTTCACCCTGCCGGCAAGACCGCCGGCAGCGGCCCTGGAAGCCGCGACGGCACGGGCCGCGCCCTAGGGCCGCTGCCCGTAGCCGGCCATGCCACGGGGCGCAAGGGAGTTCCGTATTACGTACTTATCCCCGTCCTCGCGCCGGACGCCAGGGTCTATCATGCGAACCTGGACAGACCGGTCGCGTTGCAATGAGGCCACGGCCCGTTATGCCCCTCAAGCAATTTCCCCGCCATTTCGACCCCTCTGGAGGCATCACGTGGAGACTCCCATCAAACGCATCGGCATCCTGACCGGCGGCGGCGACTGTCCGGGCCTCAATGCCGTCATCCGCGCCGCGACGTTCGTGGCCACCCGCAACTACGGCGTGGAGGTCGTGGGCATCAAGAACGGCTACCGCGGGCTCTACCAGGGCGAGTTCATCGACCTGGTACGCAGCCAGATCTCGGGCATCCTGCACCGGGGCGGCACCATCCTCTACAGCTCGAACAAGGACAACCTCTTCAAGTACCCGTTCGAGGAGAACGGGGAGACCGTCTACCGGGACGTCTCGGACGTCGGCGTCCAGAACCTTCAAGACGCGGGCATCGACGCCCTGATCGTGATCGGCGGCGACGGCACCCTGACGAGCGCTCGCGACTTCGGCCGCAAGGGCGTCAAGGTCGTGGCGGTCCCCAAGACCATCGACAACGACCTGCTCTCGACCGACTACACCTTCGGCTTCGACACGGCGGTGGATGTCGCCACCGAGGCCCTGGACCGGCTCCACACCACCGCCGAGAGCCACCACCGCATCATGGTGCTCGAGGTCATGGGGCGCTACGCGGGCTGGATCGCCCTGCAATCCGGGATTGCGGGCGGCGCGGACGCCATCCTCATCCCCGAGATTCCCTACGACCTCGAGGTCGTGGCCCGCAAGCTGCGCCGCCGCCGCCGCAACGGCAAGGAGTTCAGCATCGTGGTGGTCGCCGAGGGCGCCCGGCCCAAGGACGGCGACATGGTCGTGAGCAAGGTCATCAGCTCGAGCCCGGATCCCATCCGCCTCGGCGGCATCGGCACCAAGCTCGCCTACGAGCTCGAGGAGCTGGTGGGCCTGGAGGCGCGCGCGACCATCCTCGGTCACCTGCAACGGGGCGGCACGCCGTCCGCCTACGACCGGGTGCTCGCCACCCGCTACGGGGCGGCCGCCGTGGAGCTGCTCATGGAAGGCAAGTACGGCAACATGGTCACGCTGAAGGGCAACGGCATGTCCTACGACTCGCTCGAGCACGTCATCGGCAAGATCAAGACCGTGGACCCGGAAGGGGAGCTGGTGCGCACCGCCAAGAACATCGGCATCAGCTTCGGCGACTAGTCCCCCCTGGAGTGAAGGCCCCCCGCCGTGCGGCGGGGGACCTTCGCGTGTTCGGGGCCGCATCCACGCTCTTCCTGCAACGGCGGCCCGTCGGTGTTATCATGCTGTTCAGGAAATTTTACTGACGGTGTCTCGATCTCAGCACTGCTATAGTCCTTGCTGTCTCTTTCTACGCAGTCTTCCAGCGCTCCCCACCCCCCAAGAGACCGATCCCCCGGGCGTCGTGGCCCGGTTGGAAGCCGTCAGGGCAACGAAGCCCGTGAAGGAGCATGGTATGTCCCTCAAGAAGATCTTCGGAAACCTGTACGTCCAGGTCCTCATCGCCATCGTCCTGGGCGCGACGGTGGGGTACGTCAATCCGCACCTGGGCGAAGAGCTGAAGCCGCTCGGCGACGCCTTCATCAAGCTCATCAAGATGGTCATCGGGCCCATCATCTTCACGACCGTGGTGGTCGGCATCGCCCACATGGGCGACATGAAGAAGGTCGGCCGGGTCGGCCTCAAGGCCCTCGTCTACTTCGAGGTCGTCACGACCATCGCCATGGTCATCGGCATGGTCGTCGTCAAGCTCTACCAGCCGGGCGTGGGCATCAACGCCAACCCGGCCACACTGAGCACCAAGGGGCTCGACGCCTACACGACGGCGGCCCACTCGACGCACACCGTCGACTTCCTGATGAACATCATCCCCAACAACATCATCGACGCCTTCGCCAAGGGGGACATTCTCCAGGTCGTCTTCTTCTCGGTCCTGTTCGGCCTGGCGCTCACGGTGCTCGGCGAGAAGGGACGCCCCCTGGTGGACGTCATCGAGGAAGCGGGCCAGGCCCTCTTCGGCATGATCAACATGATCATGCGCTTCGCCCCCATCGGCGCGTTCGGCGCCATGGGCTTCACCATCGGCAAGTTCGGCATCGACACCCTCTTCTCGCTGGGCAAGCTGATGGCGGGCGTCTACACCACCAGCTTCCTGTTCGTCTTCGTCGTCCTCGGTCTCATCGCCCGGTTGAACGGCATCAACCTCTGGAAGTTCCTGACCTACATCAAGGAGGAGATCTTCATCGTCCTGGGCACCTCATCCTCGGAATCGGTGCTGCCGCGCATGATGAAGAAGCTGGAGCACCTGGGCTGCTCGAAATCCGTGGTGGGGCTGGTCATCCCGACGGGCTACTCGTTCAACCTGGACGGCACCTCCATCTACCTGACCATGGCGGCCCTCTTCGTCGCCCAGGCCACCAACGTCCACCTGAGCCTCACGCAGGAGCTCACGCTGCTCATGATCCTGCTCTTGACCTCGAAAGGGGCAGCAGCGGTCACCGGCGGCGGCTTCATCACGCTGGCGGCCACCCTCGCGTCGACCGGCACGATTCCGGTGGCGGGCCTCGCGCTGCTCCTGGGCGTCGATCGCTTCATGTCGGAAGCCCGCGCCATCACCAACCTCATTGGCAACGGCGTGGCCACGGTCGTGGTCGCCCGCTGGGAGAAGGAATTCGACACCGAGCGCGCCTCCCAGGTGCTCGCCGGGGCGATCCCCGGCCTGGACATGACCGGATCGGCCCGCGAAACCGCACCGCTCGTCTAATCGAGCCCCTCCGAGCCCCCCTCGCACCGGACCGTGCGAGGGGGGCTCTTGGCGTGAGCGCAGCGGGGCGTCCACACAATTGTTTACGCTCCGATCTGCGTTAGAGAGCAAGAGCAAGCCCATGGGGCGTAAAACAGCGGGGCGATACTTCGCAATAACGCTGACTCCCCGCTTGCCTGGGCATGCTGGAAGGCTTCTAAACACCTAGGGCGCTTAACGCAAAAGGATCCCCCCAGATCGACCCTCACCCTCGTCTGTGCGGTACCGTCGCGCGGCGGCTCGGGTAGGCTACGAGAACGGACCGCAGTTGCTGTCTAGTTTCAACCAACTCGCGGTCGTTTCTCTCTTTTCTCCCTCGTTCTTTCTTCCTGCCTGATTTCAGACACCTCCCATCTAAAAAGGAGCCTACCTTTGCTCAAACGTCACTTTGTTATCGCTCAGCTTTCAGCCACCGCTGGTATTCTCTCGCTGATGACCGCGTGCGGGACGAGCCCGAACGCCATGGCCCCCATGACCTCGCCCCAGACGCTCGCCCCGAAGCAGCCCGTGGCCGACGCCGTGCCGGGCAAGATCGTCGTCAAGCTCAAGAACGGCATGACGACCCAGAGCGTCAACGGCCTCATGCACATCCAGTCCATCGAGGGCCTGAACAACACCAGCCTCTACTCGGTGCAGTCGGGTGAGACGGTCGAAGCCGCCCTCGCCAAGCTGCGCAAGGACCCGAACGTGGTCTACGCGGAGCCCGACTACCGCTACCACGCGTACGACTACCACGCCAAGGCCACCGTCAACGACCCCAAGTTCAGCCAGCTGTGGGGCATCCAGAAGATCCAGGCACCCGCGGCGTGGGACATCACCACGGGGGATCCCAACGTCGTCGTGGCCGTCGTGGACACGGGCGTCGACTACAACCACCCCGACCTCCAGGGTCAGGTCATCAAGGGCCCCGACTTCGCCAACAACGACAACGACCCCATGGACGACCAGGGCCACGGCAGCCACGTGGCGGGCACCATCGCGGCCATCGGCAACAACGGCACGGGCGTGGTCGGCATTGCCTACAAGACCAAGATCCTCGCCATCAAGGTGCTC
>DATNQJ010000231.1:0-9527 GCA_036704085.1 Stenomitos sp. | reverse complement strand
TCGCAGGGGTTGATGGAGCTTCCTCCACCCTCACCTGCTGCGCAGGGGTTGAAGGAACTCTCCCCACCCTCCCCTCCTGCGCTGGGGTTGATTGAGCTCGCGACCCATCTATCCCCCGCCTGGGGGATTAATGCCCCCCCTAGCAGGGGGGGGAGGGGGGGTAGAACGAGTCTCCCCACCCTGCTGCTCGCCCTCTCCCTCGCCGGCTGCCAACTCACCGGTCCCCTCCCGGTCGCCGAACCCACCGGCTCCTTCGCGGCAGGACAACTGCTCGTCCAGTTCAAGCCCCAGACCACCGACGACGCCGTCGAGTCCATCAATCGGGCCGTCGGGGCCACCACCCTCGACCGCCTGGGAACCGAGGGCCTCTGGCTCGTCTCCGTCCCCCCGGGCCACGAGCGCGAGGTGATGGACCGCTACCGTGGACAGGGCCAGGTCGCCTACTCCGAGGTGAACCGGAGCGTCTCCACCCAGATGGTCGGAGGCTTCCGCCCCTACGTCGCCCGCCAGATCCAGGCCGACCCACCGAAAGATCCGCTCTACTACCCCGAGCCCCTTGGGCCGGATAACACTCCGCGTCGGGGCCTTCCCGGCCAATGGGGCCTCGACGCCATGAAGGTCCGCGACGCCTGGAACACGACCCTCGGAACCGCCGCCATCAAGGTCGCGGTCCTCGACACCGGTGTCGACATGGGCCACGACGACCTCAAGGCCAACCTCGACACCGCCAACGCCTACAACTTCGTGGACGCGAAGACCCCGACCAACCCCGACGACGACTACGGCCACGGCACCCACGTCGCCGGCATCATCGCGGCCACCGCCAACAACGGCCTCGGCATCGCCGGCGTGGCCCCCGGCTGCAAGGTGATGCCCATCCGGGTGCTCGGCGTCGAGGGCGGCTCCACCGCCAACCTGATCCGGGGCATCGACTGGGCCGTCTCGCACGGTGCCAGGGTCCTCAACATGAGCCTCGGCTCCAACCAGTACAGCCGGGCCGAGGAGGACGCGATCAAGCGTGCCATCGCCCAGGGGGTCGTGGTGGTCGCGGCCGCGGGGAACGAGGCCCTCAGCGGCAATCCCCTCAGCTACCCCGGCGCCATCGAGGGGGTCGTCTCGGTGGCGGCCCTGCGCCGCGACGTGGACGCCACCGGTACCGCCACCGGCACCTACTCCCGGGCGGACTACTCGAATTTCAACCCCTTCGTCACGGTCGCAGCCCCCGGCTCCGACATCCTCTCGACCATCCCGCGCCGCTTCCAGAGCCCGGGCGGCGTGGCGAGCGACGCTCCCTACGCCTACGCGAGCGGGACCTCCATGGCCTCGCCCATGGTCGCGGGCGTGGTGGCCCTGATGCTGTCGAAAAATGATAAGCTGACACCTCAGCAGGTGCTCGCGAAGCTGCGGAGCTCCGCCGACGTCTCGACCCTGCGAGACTCGCTCGGAAACGCCGTGACCGCGCGCCCCAACCTCATTTTCGGCTCTGGCCTGGTCCAGGCCGCAGGAGCCTTGTGATGCCCGTTCTACTCGCCGAGGCGACCCGGGGCGACTGGGTCGAGAGCCGCCATTACGGCTGGGCCGTGCTCGTGGATGCCCACGGCCACGTGGTCGAGGAGATCGGCGACGCGGTCGAGGTCTTCGCCCGCTCGAGCCTCAAGCCCTTCCAGGCCATGCCCCTGCTGCTCTCCGGCGCCGCCGATCGCCTGGGGCTGACGGAGACGGAGCTTGCGATCGCCTGTAGCTCCCACAGCGGCACCGAGCGCCATGTCGCCGAGGCCCGCTCCATCCTGGAGAAGGCGGGCGTGGATCCCGCATACCTGCACTGCGGGGCCCACCTTCCCCTATATGAGCCGACCGCCGAGCGTATGCGCTGCGCGCACGAGGCCCCCACGCCCCTGCACAACAACTGCTCGGGCAAGCACGCCGGGATGCTCGCGGTCTGCCAAGATCAGGGCTGGGATCTGGCGACCTACTACCGTTTCGAGCACCCCCTGCAGCAGGAGATCCGGCGCTACCTGGCTGACCTGACGGGCCTGCGGCCGGAGGACCTGGTCGCGGGCATCGACGGGTGCGGGATTCCCGCCTGGCGGTTGCCGTTGCGATCGCTCGCCGTGGCCTTCGCGCGCCTGGTCGCAGATCCCCGCCTCGAGCGCCTGGAGCGCGCCATGGCCCACCACCCGGACCTGGTGGCTGGGGAAGGCCGCTTCGACACGATCCTCATGGAGGCCGCGGGCGGTCACCTGGTGACCAAGGCCGGGGCCGAGGCGATCCACGCGGGGTGCGATCGCACCTCCGGTCTCGCCTGGGCCGTGAAGATTGCCGACGGCAACCGTCGGGTGATCCCCCCGGTGGTCCTGAAGCTGCTCGATCGGCATGGAGTCCTTTCGGACTCGGAGCGCCAGGCGCTCGCCAGCTGGATCGAGCCGACCCTCGTCAATCACGCCGGAACCCGGGTCGGCGTCCTTCGCTCCGCACGATAAAACGAAGCAAGCGTTCATAAAACGCTGTCGTTCGCGTGTCATCTGCCTGCTTGCCAGGTGCATGCCGGGCATTCTGCTTGGCTGCTTTATCAGGTGATCGTTGGTCGGCTTGAACG
Source organism: Stenomitos sp. (assembly GCA_036704085.1). Lineage (GTDB taxonomy): Bacteria > Cyanobacteriota > Sericytochromatia > S15B-MN24 > UBA4093 > DATNQJ01. The sequence continues at coordinate 6,931 of DATNQJ010000231.1, read as the reverse complement.
TACCGGCGAGCACGGGTTTTCCCTAGGATGGGGCCAAATCGGTCCACCCAGGACGATCGCTGGCCAACAGGAGGAAGAGCATGGCAGGAAACACCCGGATGCGTCTCGGTTTGGGCGTGACTTTGGCGGCCGTGGTGGTCGGCGTGGTGGCCTGCACCACGATCCCCGGGCAGCCGAGCAACAAGCTTCGCAACCCCTCTCCCGCCCCCTCGACCCCCTACGTCCCGACCAACACGACCCTCGACTTCAGCGGGAGCGAGCCAGCGGCCTTCGAGGACCCGACCACGACGGACGAGCGCTTCTCGAGCCGGTACGCGGCTGGCCGCTGGCTGGCCGCCAATGGGCAGTACCGTCAGACCCAGGAGGTCCAGACGGCCACGCTCATGCTCCAGAAATACAAGGGAAATGGCTTCGGCCTCGAGGACGGTCAGGCGCCGAGCAAGTACTCGGTGGAGCTGACGGCCTTCGCCTACAAGCCGGTGACGGCCTCCGAGTCCGTGATTGCGGGCGCTCCGGCCGGCGTGGTGGGCTACATGCCCTACTTCCTGGACACGACCCACTACATCATCGTGGAGCGGGTCAAGGACATGTACGAGGTCTGGTTCGTGGACGGCCTGACGCCCGGCGACGAGTGGGCCGCCGAGACCTACCGCAAGTTCGACCTGAAGGCCACCGGATCGCTTGCTGTGAACGAGCCCGTGACCTTCAAGAGCGAGATCGACACCAAGAAGGGCACCATGCGCCTCTGGATCAACGGAGAGTACCAGGCGCAGCTCGCGGATGCCAACTTCATCAAGGACGTGCAGCACAGCTTCGCCCTCACGTCCAACGGCAACTTCGTGGCCTTCAAGGACGTGAAGCTGTCCGGGATTTCGAACTAAGCCGCCCAAGCCAAAGCGCCGTCACAGGGTCGTGACGGCGCTTTGGCTTGGGCGTAAGACTCTAGGGCTGCGGGGCGGTGGCGAGCGCGAGGCGCTTCACGCCACTGATCTTGAGCTGGTCGATCAGGTTGACGACCTTCTCGTAGGGGATGCTCTTGTCCGCGGCGATGATGACCGCCGTGTCGGGCTTTTCGGCGATCGCCGCCTTCAGCTTCTCCTGCAGGACCGTGGGCTCGACGACCTGCTCCTGGAAGTGGATGCGCCCGTCGACCGAGAGCTGCACCACCAGGGAGGGAGGCGTCTTCTCCGCGGTCTGACTCGTGGGCAGCTCCGCCTTCAGGGAATCCGAGATCTGGGGCAGGAACGCCATGACCGTCAGGAAGAGCGTGATGATCATGAAGACGTCGATCATCGGGATGAGCTCGAACCGGAGGTTCCGGCCCGCGCGACGCGACCTACGAACCAAAGGGGACCTCCTCGGGACCGCGGGCACCCTTGGGAGCACGCTCCGGCGCGCTCTCGGTCAGGACCCCCAGGACCCAGTTCATCAGGGCATCGATACGGTTGGTGAGGGTGTGGAACGCGAGTGCCGCCACGATGGCGACCACCAGACCGCCCGCGGTGGCGACCAGGGCCTCCGAGATACCCGCCGACAGCTGCGCGAGCGGGTTGGTCGGACGGGTCGAGGCGACCACCGAGAAGTTGTGGATCATGCCGGAGACGGTGCCGATGAGACCCAAGAGGGGCGCGATGGCCGCGATCGTGTTCAGCCAGCCGATCTTGCGATCCAGGGGACCGAAGGCAAGCTCCGCGTAGGCGCGAATCTCCTCGGCCTTGGCCTGAGGGTGCGCGAAGCGGTAGCCCAGGAGCGTCGTGACGGCGTCGGCGCGATCGCCCGGCATCAGGCTCGGCGCCTTCGGGTTCAGCTGGAAGGCCTCGAAGCGCTTGCGGGACTTGCCGAGCGTCCAGGCGCTGTCGAAGATCAGGGCAACGGTGGCGATCGAGGCCAGGAGGATCGGGAGGATCGTCCATCCGCCACTCTGGATCAGCGAAATCAACCGGAACATGGGACTCCTTTCACGACGCGGGTACCGGGTGGTGTGTCGTCGAGGGATAGACGGTGCGAACCCGCGAAGGGTTCCATGGAGGGCCGGCAAGCGGCATTCCAACGCCTGTTATCCCAAATGGGGTGCGCCGCGTCAAGGACGCGCGTCACGAGGCGTCACCTTCTACATACGCGCTGGGCCTGGATTAAAACGGATCGGGCGAGGGAATACGTAGGGTGTCGTTCGACTCCCCCACCGCAAAGGATGTCCGCGTGGCTAGCCCCAACGAACCCAAGACTCGCTTCGATCTCGTCAGCCCCGGTATCGGCCGCATCTCGGGCGGTATCGTGATGCTGGTGCTCGGCCTTGTCACCCTCGGGGTGGGCATGGCCCTGGATGTGGACCTCATGCGTCAGATGGGCCTCACGATGGTCCTCATGGCCCTGGTGCTCGCCGGTTACGGCGCCTTTCGGGTCTACACCGGCATCGGCGCGAAGACCCGCTCGATCAAGTGCCCCCAGTGCGGAGAGGTCAACCAGATCCTCCAGGATGTCACGAGCTTCCCCTGCTTCAACTGCGAGAAGCCGCTCAAGATCGGCGCCCGCAAGTAGGTCCGTCCCACGGAAACCCGCAGCCCCCCGGCACCTGCCGGGGGGCTGCGGGTTTCTCGACGCTAGACCTCGGTGGCCAGCGGGAAGGGCTGGGTCCCCTTGCCGTTCGGGGCGTACTTCACCACCACGATGGTGACGTCGTCGTCGGCCCGCAGGGCCATGGGACCGGTCATCCGTTCGGCCGCGACCCCGGCGTAGACGAAGGCCTTCCAGGACTCCAGGATCTTCGCCTTGACCGTCTCGGCGCTGCGATGGCCATGCTGGCGGATGAGCGCCTCGAGCCGCTCGAAGCCGAACTCCTCGCCCGCCTCGTTCTTGGCCTCGATGATGCCGTCCGAGTAGAAGAAGAGCACGTCGCCCTGCTCGAGCATGACTTCCTTCTCGTTGACCACGAGCATCGGACGCACGCCCAGCGGGTAGGAGGCCATCTCGAGCGTGTAGAGGTCACCCGTCGCCTGTCGGTAGAGGTACGGATAGAGGTGGCCGGCGTTCGCGTAGGTCAGCCGTCCGGTCTCCGTGTCCAGGATCGAGTAGAAGAACGTCATGAACCGGCGCTCGAAGCTGCTCTGATGCAGGATGCTGTTGGCGATGGTCATGACCTCGCTGACCTTGTGGTTGGTCAGCACCTGGGTGTGCAGGCAGCTCTTGATGACGGCCATCAAGAGGGCCGCGGGCACGCCGTGGCCCGTCACGTCCCCGATGACGAAGGCGAGCTTGTTGTCGCCCAGGGGCAGGAAGTCGAAGTAGTCCCCGCCGACCTCGGTGGAGGTCTCCAGGTAGAAGTCGATGTTCAGCGCCTTGTCGAAGGGAGCCGAGGCGGGCAGCATGGCCTGCTGGATCTTGCGAGCGGTCGCAAGCTCCTGGCTCATGCGCTCGGTCTCCTTGAGCTCCTCGCGGTGGGTGGCGATCGCCCCGATCATCTCGTTGAACGACCGGGCGAGGTCCCCGAACTCGTCGCTGCGCTCCTGCGGGACGCGCACTGTCAGGTCCCCTTCGGCGACCCGCTGGGTGCCCGCCACGAGCTGGTTGACCGGGCGGGTCAGCAGCCGGGCGAGCCAGAAGCTGACCGCCAGGGCGAACAGGAAGCCGACCGCCAGGATGAAGAGCGCAAGCTGGACGAGCCGCCCCTCCTCCTTGAGGACCCGGCGGGCGCTGATGTCCACGCCCACGATGCCGTACACCTTGCCGTCGGCATCCTTGATGGGGGAATAGCCGGAGAGCCAGGTGCCGTACTTGTCGGAATGCAGGGTCTCGTCGGCGGAGGGGCCCTGGAGGCCCTGGCGAATGGCGACCAGGGCATCCGGGTCGTCGGGCTCGTAAGCCTCGTTGAGGGCGCTGTGGTCCGGATCGCCCGAAGGGGTGGCGTCGACCACGAAGCGCCAGGTGCCCGAGCCGTCCAGCTTCATGGTGTAGATGTAGCGAACGTCCGGATTCGCCGCCTTGATGCGCTGCAGGAGGGCCTGGATCCGGAGGTAGGCCGGATCCAGCTCGCTCTTGAGGCGGGACTGGTCGGGGCCGTCGAGCAGGGTGGCCGTGGTGCCCGCCGTCGCCATGAGCCGCTCACGCAGCTGCTGCCGGAACGTGTGGCTGGCCGTGACGTAGTAGGCCCCGATGGTTCCGACCAGCAGAACGCTCGCCATGGCCAGGAAGACCAGGGCCATGCGGGTCTGGAGCCGGAGCCGGGGCAGCATCAACTGGGGCATGCATACCTCCCGGCCCCATAGTAGCACACAGACGGCGGAGTTATGTCATGTTTAGGCGCTTTCCGCCCGGGGTCGCAGGGTCGAGGCGCTGGACGAGGCGGGCAGGAGCTCGTAGACCTCCCCGGGTGCCGGGATGACCGAGATCAAGCCGAGCTCTTCGGCCAGACGTTCGGCCAGCGCCTCGGAGGCCGACAGCTCCCCGTGGGTGATGAAGGTCAGGGCGGGGGCCTCCTGGATGGCCCCGATCCACTCGATGAGCCCCTCCGAGTCCGCGTGGGCCGAGTAGGCGTCGATGGCCGTCACGCGGGCACGCACCGGCACCGGCTCGTTGAAGAGCGTGACGCTCGTGGCCCCGTCGCGGATCTTGCGGCCCAGCGTGCGCTCGGCCTGGTAGCCCACGAAGAGCACCGTCGAGTCGGGGTCCGGCAGGTGGTGGTAGAGGTGGTGCCGGATGCGCCCGCCCTCGCACATGCCGCTCGCCGAGATGATGATGCAGGGCTCCTGGATCTTGTTGAGTTTGGCCGAGACCTCCGGGTCGCGGATCATCTGGAGGTTCGGCATCTCCAGGGGCGACCGGCGCCGGAACATGGCCTGGATCCGGGGCGGCAGGCAGTTGGGATGCTTCTCGAAGACGGCCGTGGCCGACACGGCCATCGGGCTGTCGACGTAGATGGGCAAGGCCGGGATCTCGCCGCGCTCGAGCAGGTTGTAGAGGTCGAAGAGCAGCTCCTGGGTCCGCTCGACCGCAAAGGCCGGGATGATGATGGGGCCCTTGGCCGTGTTGATGGCCTCGGTCAGCTTGGCGATGCGCTTCTCGATGGAGCCGTGCTGGCGGTTGCCGTAGGTCGACTCGGTGATGAGGTAGTCGGCGTGCGCGATCACCGAGGGATCCCGCAAGAGCTGGTTGTTCTTGTTGCCCAGGTCGCCCGAGAAGACGAGCCGGGTGCCCTCCACCTCGAGCTCGACGATGCTGGAGCCGAGGATGTGGCCGGCGTCGTGAAAGGTCAGGCGGACGTTGCGCCCGATGGTGATGGGCTTGAAGTAGGGCTGACGCTCGAAGTACTTGAGCGACTGCTCGGCCTGCTGCTTGGTGTAGAGCGGGGTGAGCAGATGCTTGCCGTACTTGCGGCGCCACTTGTTCTCGGCCTTGGCATCCTCCTCCTGGATGGTGCCGGCGTCCGGCAGGATGATGCGGCAGAGGTCGATGGTGGGCGGAGTGGCGTAGATGGGACCGCGGAAGCCTTCGGCGACCAGGCGGGGAATCAGCCCGCTGTGGTCGGCGTGCGCGTGGGTGAGGATGATGCCATCCAGGTGCCGCGGGTTGAAGGGCAGCACCCGCGCGTTCAGGTCGTGGGAGCGGGGGTTGCCCTGGGACAGGCCCGCGTCGATCAAGAACCGCTGCTTGCGCGTTTCGAGTAGGTAGGCTGAACCGGTGACCGTTTGGGCCGCGCCCAGGAAGTGCAACCTCATGGTCTCGCTCCTCTCCGCTCTGTGGCTTGGGGCTTCGCCGGGTCGTAACTAGCGAGACACCCCTCGCCCCCCCGTCGAGTCGACGTCTGGGGCGAGGGGTGCTGGAAGCTTGGACCACCACAAGGGCGTAGTCGCATGGCTTCTCCAATCGCTAGCAGCTACAGGTCGGTCCCGGCTGCGATTCCCGACACGTGTGAGGTGCCGTTACCGTCCTTATACCCAACCTGCGAGCTTCCTTGATGTGACGAACGCACCAAGAATTTTGTTCGGTTTTGCATAAAGACCGGCCAAACGGACGAAGAGGTTCGGCGCACCGGAGGCTGCCAGGGCCGGGCGAACGCCCGAAGATGGAGGTCGGGAGGCGCGGCATGCAGATTGGCATCCTGGCCCTGGAGTTGCTCATCAGCACGGTGCTCTCCGGCGCCATCGGCATGGAGCGCGAGTGGCGCAACAAGGCCGCGGGGTTTCGGACCCACGTGCTGGTCGGGCTCGGCAGCACCCTCTTGACCCACCTCTCGCTCCACGCCTTCGCCGGCGGCGACCCCTCCCGCATCGCGGCCCAGGTCGTCACGGGCATCGGTTTCATCGGGGCGGGGGCCATCCTCCAGCGGGGCCACTTCGTCCGCGGCGTGACGACGGCGGCGACCCTGTGGGTCACCATGAGCGTGGCCATGGCCGTGGGCGTCGGGTGGTACGGCCTGGCGGCCATGGTGACGGGGATCGTCCTCCTGGTGCTGATGTTCTTCGAGCAGCTGGAGGTGTTCCTGCCGCCCCGGCGGCTGCGCAGCGGCATCCGCTTGCGGGTGATGCTGGGCCCCGAAGAGGGCGATCGCATCGGCGAGCTGTTGAAAGAAAGCGGGGGGAAGCTCCGGCGGGGCGAGTGGGTCCGGACGGCGGACGGTCAACGGGTCCGGCTGTCGGCGACCTTCTTCAATGCCAGCGAGGAGGACGTGGCGGCGCTCGCGAAGCGCCTGGTCGATCGGGGAGCCTCCGAGGTGGAGTGGACGACCGCGGAGGAGGAACCCTAGGTGAAGAGGGTCTCGCGGCCCAGGCGCTCGGTCAGGGTTTCGAGCAGGCCGTTGATCAAGAGGTCCTGATGGTCCTTGACCAGCTCCACGTCCTCGAAGGCGCCGCCCGGGAAGAACTCGACCAGGACCTCGGGGGTGTCGCGCCATTCGACGGTCCAGAGCAGCGTGCCCACCTGGCGGGGGGCGCGGTAC
>DATNQJ010000230.1:0-2383 GCA_036704085.1 Stenomitos sp. | reverse complement strand
CACGCCCCTCGAAGCCGCACGCATGAGCACCGGCAACCCCACCGGCGTCGATGCCGCCAAGGATACCGCCACCCGCGACTTCCTGTGGCGCCATGCCCACGCCACCCCCTTCGAGATGGCCGTGCTGCAGATCGAGGTGCAGGTGCCCATCTTCGTGGCGCGCGAGTGGATGCGGCACCGGACCCAGAGCTTCAACGAGTTCTCGGGCCGCTACGCCGAGATGCCCGCCCTCTACTACCAGCCGAGCCCCGAGCGGGTGCAGGGCCAATCCGAGACCAACAAGCAGGCCTCGTCGAGCACGCTTTCGGACGACGTCCGCTCCTCCTTCCTGGACTCCATCGCCGCGGACCAGACGCTCATCCGCGACCACTACGAGGAGTACCTGGAGGCGGGCGTGGCACGCGAGCTGGCGCGCATCAACCTGCCCCTGTCGCAGTACACCCGCTTCCGCGCCCAGGCGAACCTCCGCAACTGGCTGCACTTCCTCAACCTGCGCATGGCGCCCAACGCCCAATACGAGATCCGGGTCTACGCCCATGCCCTCGCGGACCTCATCCAGCTCATCTGGCCCGAGACCTGGGCGGTCTTCGCCGAGCACACGCTCGAGGGCGCCCAGCTCAGCCGCACCGAACGCAACCTGGTGACCCGCCTGCTCGCCGACGCCCTCGGCGCCGAGGACCCTGCGGCCCTGGCCCAGGCGCTAGAGGCCAAGATCGGCACCGCCCTCAACAAGAGCAAGACGCGGGAGTTCCTCGTCAAGCTCGGCCTGCCCTCCGCCTAGCAAGAAGGAGACCTCCATGTTCGGCATGCAGATCCCGAGCTTCATGCTCAAGCAGATGTACAAGGCGGGCAGCCTCAAGAACCAGACGGACTGCTTCGAGTTCACCGTGTGCAACCCGGTCATGGACGCGACCATCGTCACGGTCAAGGAGCTGACGGTGGGCGGCACGACCTACCGCCTCGAGGAGGTCGAGTTCACCCAGGCCGAGGTCACTCTCCCCGGGACCACCGTCAGCGAGGAGCAGCCGGTCGACTTCGGCAAGGGCGACGAGGTCGCCATCCGGGTCAAGGGCACCACGCTCAACCCTGGCGAGCACTCGATCCTCCTCCATGTGCACACCGTGGAGTTCGGCTCGATCCGGATCGAGGTCCAGGACACGGTCCGCGGGTAAACCCTGGTTAAGCTTGAGCCAACATGCAAGGCAAGGGCGGGGATTTGGTATAATCCCCCTGGTAACCGGCCGGAAGCGGACCTGAGGACCCAGCGTGAGCGAACGGAAAGTCCTGCCAACTGATCTCGCACCCGGCATGGTGCTCGCCGAACCGATCTGCCACCCGTACACGCGGCAGGTCATCTGGACGAGCGGCACCAAGCTCACCATGCAGCACATCCAGCTGCTGCAAAAGATGCAACTGCGGGCCATCCAGGTCATCGACCTGGTGGAGAAGCCCACTACCAAGCCCTTGCCCGAGGGGCCGGTCAAACGGCAGGCGCCGAGCGCGACCGTGACCCCAGCCCCCAGCCAGGGAGCTCCCACTCCGACCCCGCCGCCTACGGAGGCGCCCCCAGCGGCGGCCCCCGCCTTTAGACTGACGCGGCCGGCGGCCCACGGGGCTCCCGCGAGCGGCACCACGCGCCCTGCGGCGGCCCAGCCCGGCGCTCCGGCCCGACGTCCCTCGGCCTCGGGCAGCCCGTTCAAGCCCCAGGTCATCCGCAACGAGGTGCTGGAGCGCAACGTCCAGACCATCAAGCACATCCAGGAGCAGGTCAAGCACGCCACGCGCATCGACATCCGCGAGGTGGACCAGTCGGTCCAGCAGACCATCCACAAGATCGTCTCCAACAAGGAGCTGCTCAACAGCCTCATCGACCTGCGGGTCTACGACGAGTACACCTACTCGCACTCGTCGAACGTCATGAGCCTGGCCCTGGTGGTGGGCACGGCCATGGGCTACTCGCCCGAGACCCTGCGCATCCTCGGCATCGGAGCCCTGCTGCACGACGTGGGCAAGTCACTCGTGCCCGAGTCCATCCTCCACAAGCCGGGCAAGCTGACCGAAGAAGAGTTCAACATCATGGCCACCCACCCGGCCAACGGCATCATGCTGCTGTCGGGCTACAGCTGGGCCAGCACCGACATCAAGAACATCGTCTTTCAGCACCACGAGAAGTGGGACGGCTCCGGCTACCCCATGAAGCTCTCGCGCGAGGCCATCTCCGAGTTCGCGCGCGTCGTGTCGGTGGTGGACGTCTACGACGCCCTCATCTCGACGCGCCCCTACAAGAAGGGGCTGCCGCCGAACGTCGTCTACCAGGCCATCGTCAACGGGGCGAACAACCACTTCGACCCGCGCGTGGTCCAGGCCTTCGTCAAGTTCATCG
>DATNQJ010000229.1:0-2733 GCA_036704085.1 Stenomitos sp. | reverse complement strand
TCGCCCCGCCGAGGCCTACTTCCAGCCCCGCCTCATCCGAGAAGGGGAAGTACGTGAACAGGCGGAGGTTGGCCATGGGGCCGCGGCCGAACGCGACCTCGTTGCCACCGTCCAGGACATCGACCGTGGCAGTGATGAGCTGGTCGAAGGGGTTGGGAATGAAGCCCGTCAGCTCGACGCCCGTGTTGTTCCAGCCCTCTTCGCCCAGCAGATTGCGGATGACCAGGGGGGTGTCGATGAACGTCCAGCCTTCCGGGTGGATGGGGTTGAGCTTGCCGAAGGGAACCTTGAACTTACCGATCCGGGCCTGGAGGTCGTTCGGCAGCGACATGAGGGTCAGGAAGCCCTCTTCGACTTCCAGCGCGCTGTCGGCGGAATGGCTCAGGAAGATGTCCGCTTTGGACCAGGGCGACAGGTAGCCTTGAATGGCGAGCTCGACCTCGTTGATCTTGAGCTGGTCGAGATCCTCACGCTGGGTCTTGAAGTCCGAGTTGTAACGGATGTCCCCGACGACGCTGACGTCGGGATTGGCCGCATGGGCGGGCAGGGCGACAGCCGACATGGCCGCCGCAACCAGGAGACTGGTGCGTTTCATGAAAATGTCCTCTCGGGGATCGGCAGCCCAACAAGCCGCCGATCAGCGCAATGTCGATGGCGTTACGAGAGGAACTGAGGGGGAGCGCGGCAGCGCGGACGACCGATGTCGGTCGCCGGAGGGGCCCGCGGGGCCGCGGCATGGTAGTCCCTGTTGGTAACGACCCAGAGGGCCTCCAGGGGACGTTCCGGAGGGGTGTAGGGGGTATGCGCCTTCCAGAAGCAGATGGCGCAGTCCTCCGCCTCCACGGCGGCCTGCATGGTCGGTTGGTCGGTGGGGGGGGCCGTCCGGACCGCCGGTGCGACGGTCCTCATGGGCGCCCCGGCATGGGTGTGCGTGACACCCGCCGCACCGAGCATCCACGCCATGGCCAAAAGCAGCAAGGCCCTCAGGGCCCGCTGCGGCTGGCGGTATAGTGCGTGGAGAATACCGTACATAAGCCTCTCGACGATACGAGATGCCTACACGCCTTGTCAACGTCACGAGGCTTGCCTGGTTTCAAGTCCCCCCGTGTGCTACCCTGCCTCCACGCGACAGAAAGGACGACCCATGCCCAGGACCTTGTTTTTCGATTGCTTCGCGGGGGCGAGCGGGGACATGCTGATCGGATCGCTGCTCGACGCGGGCCTGGAGGCTGCGTGCTGGCAGGCGGAGCTCGCCAAGATCGCCCTGCCGGAGGGCAGCTTCACGCACACGATCCGGAAGGTCGACAAGAACGGGATCGCGGCGACCAAGTTCACCGTGTTCCTGGAGGGACTTCCGGCGGATGTCTGGCCGGAGGAGGCACCGCCTCACGCCCACGATCTGCACCCGCATGGGGCCGTGCACGCGCATGGCCATGCGGCGCACGAGCACCCTCACTTGGGGCATGAGCCGCATCATCACGACCACGAGCATCATCACCACGATCATGGCCATGAGCACCACCACGAGCATCGTGGGTTGACCGAGATCGAGACGATTCTGGAGCGGTCGGCCATCGATCCGAAGGCCCGGGACCTGGCCAAACGCATCTTCCGGAACCTGGCGGTGGCCGAGGGCAAGGTCCACGGGGTGCCCCCCGAGCAGGTCCACTTCCACGAGGTGGGGGCGGTGGATGCCATCGTCGACATCACGGGGTTTGCGATCGCCTACGAGCTGATGGGCGCCCCCCGGGTCGTGGTCTCGCCCCTGGTCGTGGGCTCCGGGATGGTCCGGTGCGCCCACGGGCACATGCCGGTTCCGGTGCCGGCGGTGGTCGAGCTGCTCAAGGAGGCAGGGGCCCCCATGCGGGCGAGCCATCTGACGGGAGAATGCCTGACGCCCACCGGTGCGGCGATCCTGACGACGGTGGCCGCGGCGTACGCGCCCGGGGTGGCCTTCCAGCAGCTCGAGGCCTCGGGCTACGGGGCGGGCGCACGCAACCAGCCGGACGTGCCGAACGTGGTGCGCGCGCTCCTCGGAGAGGCGTAGGCCAGAGCCCCCCTCCAAAGCCGTCCATCGCGACGCCCCCGTCCGGATGGTCTGGACGGGGGCGTCGCACAGGAGACTTACAGGTAGTAGTCGAGGATCTGCCAGAGCTTGGAGAAGGCGCCGTCAAAGAAGGGCGATTCCTTGAACTCGTAGACCACCGACGAGCTCTGCCAGTCCTTCTCGAACAGGCGGGTCTTGAGCTGCTGGATCATGCCGGGGTCCGCGAGGGCCACGTCCAGCTCCTGGTTGTCGATGAGCGCGCGGGTGTCGCCGTTCACCGAGCCGATGGTCGCCCAGCGGTCGTCCACGCAGAAGTACTTGGTGTGCACGTGCGCCGTGTCGGGAATCCCGCTGTAGAGCTTGGCCTGGCCCCCCGCCTTGAGGATCTGGTTCATGGCGACGGCATGCAGGTACTTGAAGCTGTCCGACTTGCCCGGCACGATGACCCGCACCGACACGCCGCGCCGCGCCGCCGCCAACAGGCGGTCGGTGAGGCCCTGATCCCAGAGATACTGGTTCTCGACCACGACCTCACGCTGCGCGAGCTCGATGGCCTGATAGATGGCCTGCTTCGCCTCGAAACGGCCCTCGGGCGGGCTGGTCACGAGCGTCTGGGTCCGGACGCTGCCGTAGGTGACGTTGGGCTTGAGGGTGTCGTACTGGACGGGCTTGCCCTTGGCCATCAC
>DATNQJ010000228.1:0-2427 GCA_036704085.1 Stenomitos sp. | reverse complement strand
GAGCCTGCACGGAGCCATCCAGTTCCTCGACGAGCTGGGCGGGGTCGACGTCTTCGTCGAGAACCCCATGCACTACGAGGACCACACCGCCAAGCTGCTCATCGACCTCAAGCCCGGCATGCAGCACCTCGACGGCAAGACCGCCGTCGGCTTCGCGCGCTTCCGGCATGACGCCATGGGCGACATCGGCCGCGTCGCCCGCCAGCAAGCCCTGCTGCACTCGGTCGAGCAGAAGCTCGTCAATCCCATCAACTGGTGGCGCCTGCCCAAGCTCGCCTCGGCCGCCGGCCAGCTCTTCAACTCGGACTTCGCGGCCGGCGACTACGCCTCGCTTGCCAGCTTCGCCAAGAATCGGCCCGCGGTCAGCTACACGACCCTCCCGGGCGACTTCGGCTACCACGGCTACTGGATCCCGAACCACAGCCGGATCGCCTCCTTGATGGAGAGCCTCAACAACGATCGGGAGAGCGCTCCCAAGGCCGGAGGCGGCGCTCCCGTCTCCGTCGAGGTGCTCTACGGCGCCAAGCAGGAGAACGCCGCGACCAAGCTCGCGGGCCTCTTGGGCGAGCGCGGCCTCATGGTGGTCCGCACCGCCCCGCTCACCCCCAACATGAGCACCGCCACCCGGGTCATCGGGCGCAACGGCAACCCCCATCAGAATCCGGTCCTCACCTCCTTGATGCCCCAGGCGGCATGGCAGCTGAGCGACGACGAGTCGCCCTACTCAGCTGACTACACGGTGGTGATCGGCCCCGACTACAAATGATGCCGGCGCCCGTCCTCCTAGCGCGCGACGTCACCAAGACCTTCCAGAAGGACCGGTCGAACCTGCCGGTGCTGCGGGGGGTCAACCTGACCGTCCAAGAGGGCGAGTTCTTGGCCATCACCGGCCCGAGCGGCAGCGGGAAGAGCACGCTGCTCTACCTGCTCGGCGCCCTCGACCGCCCCACGGACGGATCGATCAGCATCCTGGGCAAGCCGACCACCGGCATGAGCGACAAGCGCCTGGCAGCCCTGCGCCTCAAGGACATCGGCTTCGTCTTTCAGTTCCACTTCCTGCTGCCCGAGCTCAACGCCACCGAGAACGTCATGGCCCCGCTCCTGATCGCGGGCGTCCCCTCCGAGCAGGCGCGCGAGCGGGCCCAGACCTTGCTGCGCAAGGTCGAACTCGGCCACCGGCTGGATCACAAGCCCTCGGAGCTGTCCGGCGGCGAGCAGCAGCGGGTGGCGATCGCCCGTGCCCTCGTCCACGGCCCCACCCTCCTGCTGGGCGATGAGCTGACGGGAAACCTCGACACCGCCACCGGCGAGGCGATCTACCAGTTGCTGCGCCAGTACAACCGCGATCTCGGCCAGACCATCGTGGTGGTGACCCACAACCCGGACCTCGCCCGTCACGCCGACCGGATGATCGAGATGGTGGACGGCCTGGTTCGCTCCGATATCCGGCATGGCTGAGATCCCGGCGGCTCCCTGGCATCTGCGGGGCCCCATGGGAGTTGTCCAGGTGGGCCTCGTGCCCGTCGAGGCGGTGCGCCCTCTCCTGCCGGCGCATGCCGACGTGGTGGCCGTCGTCCCCGGTCACACCCTGCATGTCTTGGCGGCCGCCCGTTACGAGGCCGGCTCCACGCTGACCTACTCGGAGCTGCTGGTGGCCCCGGCCGTCGTCCGCACGGCCGCAGGCGTCGGCCTCTTCCCCACCCGCCTCTACGTCGATGACCAGACCTCGTTGCGGGGCGGCCATGCGATCTGGTCCCTACCCAAGGAGCTCGCGGAGTTCGAATGGGTGGAGCGGACCGAACCGCCTCAGGGCCTGTTCGGCAAGGAAGGCCACAGCTACGAACTAACGGTCCGACAAGGGGGCGTCCCCCTCCTCGAGGCCTGGTGGATGCCCCGCTACCTGAGCATGCCCTACCGCACCCGTCTGCCGGTGGTCAGTGAACGCGACGGCAAGCTCCACCTCTGGCATGCGGAGGCTTCGGCGAGGGCCCGCCTCGCCACCCGGCACCTCGAGGTCCCGGCCGGATCCGCGCTCGCACAGCACCTGCCCGCCCTGGCGACCACCTTCCACCTGGCCGAGCTCGAGCTGGACGTCCCCGCCCCCGACTGGAACTCCCCTTAACAGCAGAGGCCGCCCTCACGGGCGGCCTCTTGGCGTTTATTCCTCGTCGTCGAGCGCGTCCTCGGGCATGTCCTCGACCGGCTCGGGAGGCGCGACCTCCTGGTTGATGAGGGTCAGCTTGGTGCGGACCAACTGCTCGATCTCACCCAGGAGATCGGGCTGGCTGTCGAGGAAGTTCTTGGCGCCGTCACGGCCCTGGCCGATCTTGTTGTCGCCGTAGCTGAACCAGCTGCCGGACTTCTTGACGATGTCGTGCTCGACGGCCATGTCCAGGACGCAGCCGGCGCGGCTGACGCCCTCGCCGA
>DATNQJ010000227.1:0-2240 GCA_036704085.1 Stenomitos sp. | reverse complement strand
CGCTCGGGCAGCCCTTCGACGAGACGTACGACCAGGATCCCAAGCGGTGGCAGACGCCGACGGGCACCTTCACGGTGGTCGAGAAGCGGAAGAACCCCGTCTGGCGGGTTCCCAAGTCCATCCAGGAAGAAATGGCGGCCGAGGGCAAGACCGTCTACGAGCAGATGCCGCCCGGCCCCGAGAACCCGCTCGGCCACTTCTGGATCGGGCTCTCCCGGTGGGGCTACGGCATCCACGGCACCATCGCCCCCACCACCGTCGGGCGCTACAAGACCCACGGCTGCATCCGCATGAAGCCCGGCCACATCGACCAGGTCTTCGCCGCCGTCCAGCTGGGCAGCGTCGTGCGGATCGTCTACGAGCCGGTCAAGGTGGCCACTTTCGGGCAGCAGGTCTGGCTGGAAGTCGATCCCGACACCTACGACCAGATCCCCGATATGGGGGCCCGGGTCCAGGCCCGGCTCGCCGCTGCCGGCGTCGCGGGCCGGGTCGATCCGGCCCGGGTGAGCCGCGTCCTCAGGAACCAGTGGGGCGTCGCCGTGCGCGTGGACCGAGACGCTCCGCCCCTGGTGACGCCGACCGCCCCCCCGAGTCCCCCACCCTTGGCCGTCCCCACGCCCGAGCACTAGGTTCCAATCAGGCAGTGCCAACGGCCGCGGCCGCCCGCACGGGCGCCATGCCGGGTGGGCCCGTGATCTCCGGCTGGGCACGAAACCTGGTCGATACCTCCATGTAATCTTCCCGCAATCTTTCGGCGCCAGAATGCACGCTTGAATGCTCCAGCTACGAGGTGCCCCCATGGCGGAGGCAGACCCGCTCTTGTGCCCCGATTGCCAGGAACCGCTCCTGGTGGTCTACAGGGCTGGCTTCTTTTGCCGGACCTGCCAGATCGCCATCTCCGTTTCCGATGGCTGGGCCCACATCCTCGGTCCGTCGCTTTCCGAGCGACGGATCCGCCTACAGCCGCCCAGCCCGTGAGGCTGGGCCGCTCTGCGATCGTTCCGTAACTCCTACGCTACCGGGCCGGCCCGACGTCCCCTAGGATGCTGTGAATGACATCACAGCCCCGATGTCGTCGCCAAGCTAGTATGTATTTGTTCATTTCGGAAGATTACGGAGGACGCCATGGGATGTGACAAGTGTGGAAGCCTGATGCCGCTCATCACGACCATCGAGGACGCCGAGACCGAACCCCTGCGGGTCTTCGAGTGCACGCCCTGCGCCCGCGGCATCATCGTCGCGGCGGAGCACCGCCACTAGCTTTACCATTATTTTCTCCAACCTTTACTGACCGTTTACCTCACCGCGGCCGGGGGCCCCGATAACTCCGTTACGACGTCCCCCGTCCCGGAGAGGAACCCGTCCCCGTGGCCACTCGTCCGCTGCCCCTGAAACGCGCCCGCCTCCTGATGGGAGGCCTCGTCGCCATGAGCCTCCTGTCGGCCTGCGGCACGTCGGGCGCCCTGACCTCGACCGATGCCGGGACCGCCATGCGGGCCACGGCGGACACGCCCGACGTGGCCTCCGACATCGCCAAGTATCGGATCGCCGAGACGCCCGAGGGCGTCCTGGTCCGCCAGCTACCGTCCCCGCGGCGCGAGAAGATGGCGACCATCCTCTCGTACCGGGCCATGGACAACGACCTCTCGGGAAGCCTGCAGGGACACCTCAACGACCTCGAGGCAGCGGGCTCCTCGACCTACGCCAACCTCCTCGCCCTCTCGGACGCCAACGGCCCGGACGACTCGTACGTCCACTACCTCTGCCAGGATGGCAGCGCCAAGCTCGTCTCCCCGTTCATGTGGGCGGCCGATCCACTCGGCATGTCGAGCAAGCCACAGGCGCTCAAGGAAGTGAACACGGCCGATCCTCGGACCCTCGAGCGCTTCGTCGGGTGGGGCTTCCGGGACTATCCCGGCCGCTTCAAGGTGCTCGACGTGGCCAGCCATGGCGCGGGGTACCAGGGCATGTGCATGGACTTCACGTCCAACTACGAGCAGATGGCGCTGCCCGCGTTCGGTCAGGCGGTCAAGAGCGGCCTCAAGGGGCGCAAGTTGGATGTGCTCAACCTGCTCGCCTGCCTGATGGCCACCGTGGAGGTCGGCTACGAGTTTCGCGATGCCGCCGAGGTCATGGTCGCGAGCGAGGACCTCCTCATGGGGGGCCGCGTCATGGTCTACTCGACCTCTTTCGGCAAGCTCGCCGCGCGCACCGACTGGGAGCGCGCGAGCGCGCAGGAC
>DATNQJ010000226.1:0-3447 GCA_036704085.1 Stenomitos sp. | reverse complement strand
CCCTCACCATTCTCAACGGAGGGTCGGGCACGCTCTACCAGGCCATCAACGCTCGCCGGCCTATGATCCTCGTGCCCATGCACGTGGACCAGGAATGGAACGCCTACGAGGCCGAGCATCTCGGCATCGCGCGCGCTTTTCACCGCCGCCAGGTCATCGCTCGGAAGGGGCTCTTGCGCCAGACGGTCATCGAGATCCTGGAGCGGAGGGACCAATACATCCACAAGCTGACGGCTCTGGCCGAGAAGGTCGGCAAGTACGACGCCGTGAACACCATCGCCGACGGCGTCGAGCTGGCGGTCGCCGCTCACATGGCGACCGGGGCCTGAGGGCGGGAGAACAAGCCTCAAAGGGCCTGGACACGTGGTGCAACCAACCAAGCTGGGTATGAACGTGATTAGCGCTAACTAATCCAAGGGGAGGTTGCAATGAGCGGAGTTCACGGTCTGGGCGGACAACTTGCCAAGGTTCCCCCCAAGAAGCTTGGGGAAGGTGAGCAGAAGGGTCCCGAGCCCCAAGCCGAGCAGCAGGAAGAGGTCGGTCACGGTGCCGAGGGCGACAGCTTCTTCAACGAGCACAACCGGCACACCGCTCACAACACCCACACGGCCGTTGACATGGCGAAGCTCGCCAAGGAGGCCCCCCACATCGCCGCGGAGATCGGCGAGATCATGGCCCACAACCCGAGCCTTGACACGCGCATCGTGAACGCCATGGTCGACATGGCGCGCTATGCGCCCGACCTCGCGCACTCCCTGCTCAAGCAGGCAGCCGCCCATCCCAAGCTCGGCAAGCCCTTGCTGCAGGCCATGCCCAAGATCGCCAAGACGTACGAGGGAGTCCTCGCGGGCCTGAAGTCGCAATTCCCCCGCCTGTCGGAGAAGACCCTGGCCCATATCGCCGAGAGTTCGGTAGGCCGCGGCGTGGCCAAGGCCATTCCCGTGGTTGGCGTGGGCATCGCGGCCTGGGGCACCGTCGACACGGTGGGCGCGCTGGTGGATCCGCGGCTCTCCAAGGAGACCAAGGCGTACTATGCGATGGCTAGCAGTGCCGACTGGGGGGCTGCTGTCGGGGGCCTCTTCGCCGAGACGGGCATCGGCGAGGCTGGCGCCGTCGCGGCGGCCGTCGCCTCGATCGGCCTCTTCGCCAAGGCGGAGGCCAGCAAGGAAAACGACCTGCATGGAGGTGAGCCCTAGGGCAGGGCTAGCCTTCCATCATGAAGCGCTTCATTCCTTCGAGGCCCTGGTTGCTGACCATCAGGATGTGCTCCGAGCCCATCTGAAGCGTTTCGTGCTGGGTCTTGGCTAGACCCTTCGCGGCGTTCTCGTCCGCCTTGGCGAGCGTCGACTTGGTCAGGTCGTTGATGAGCTGGTTGAACTGGTTGTCGGGCGCCATATCGGTGATGCGCAGGATGGTCTCTAGGTTGTTGCGCATCGCCGGCAGGTGGTTCGTCCGGGTCTTGCTGAAGTCCTTGAAGAACTTGAGGTTCTTCTCCGCCAGATCCTTCACCATCTCGAGCCCGTCGCGCACCGGCATCTTGTTGGGAATGCGCTCCGCCTTCCGGACCAGCTGGACCGTCTCCTTGGCCGCCTGGCGGACCTCGGGAGTCACCTGCTTCAGCAGGTCGAGCACACCTTGAATGGCCGCCGCGTTCCCGCCCAGACCGGGGATCAAGGCGCCGATCAGCTGACCGATCTCGGGCGTCAGGGCGACGTCGCCCTGCGGTGCCGCCGCTGCCTGGGCCTTGCTGAGCGCCTGCAGGACCTCGGGGGAAATCTGGACGGAATCGGCGGCCGCTCGCGAGACGGCCTTGGACGCCTGGGTCGCGGCCTTGTCTGCGGCCTTGCTCGTGAGGCTGGAGACCTCGCGGGTCGCCGTGTTCGCCGTGCGGATGCCCAGGTCCCGACCGAACGACCAGGTGATTTCGTTGCCGATTGCCATCTTCCCAACCCCCTTGACGACGTAAAAGCTACCTTGCTGGGGGTGTTATCGGGGCGTTAAGTCCAATCTTTCTTAAAACTCGGTAATCCTTTGTCAAAAACTTCGGATCCGGGACCGTCCTAGAAGGCCCAGCTGAGCCCCGCCCGCGCGAAGGCTCCGCCGATGACCGGGTTGGGCATCGGCGTGGTGATCGGGACGGAGCGATCGCCCACCGACCGCTGCCAATCGTTGAGCTGCCACGGGCTCATGTAGCCGCCGTCCACGAACAGGTTCAACCCTCCGAAGGGCGAGACGTTGGCACCGACCGACGCGAGGGCGTTGAGGGCAAACGACGTCCCCAATTCGCCGGTGGTGGGCACCGGCGCCGCATAGACCCCCAGGCCGCCGCCCAGCGAGGCATACAGCCAGAAGCGCTCGGGGACGATCTCCATCTGCGGCTCCAGGCGCAGCACGGCGCCGAACCCTTGCAGGCCTCCCTGATGCGAGAGATGCCCCAGCTCGAGGCCGCCGCCCAGGCCTACCCCGGACGGGTTGAGATGAAGGTCCAGGGCGTTGAACGCCCCTTCGACGTTCCCGTTCAGGATGAGCGAGCGGTTGGCGTAGCCGATGCCGAACGGCCAGCGGCCGCCCGCCTGCTCGATGACCCGGAGGCCCGAGTTGATGGTGTAGTAGCCGCGGACGATCTCCGCGGTAGATTGGGTGTCCCCGGCCGAGGTCACGTGCAACTGCCCGATGTGCTCGCCGTAGGCGTCGACCGCATCGTAGAACTGACCCGGCTGGACCCCGATGTTCCGCCCTTCGCTGAGGTGAACCCGCCGACCCGAGCGGTCGGTGACCATGGCGCTCAGGCGCGTGCGGCTGCGAACGGCCCCGAGGATCTGGTCCACGATGGCATCCATGGCTTGATTCGTCGCGCGCTCGCGGGAGCTTGCATCGACGCCCTCGGCGGAGACCTCGAAGGCATCGTAGGCCACCCCCGTCGAGACGTCGATGAAGCGGACCGTGGCGCGGGCGTAGCTCTCGAACCGGTTGCTCTTGGCCTTCTTGTCGTAGATGTGCTGGGCCGTCGGGTCGCTCGTCATCTCGGCGATGAGCAGCTTTTGCGCATTGAGGAGCTTGCCGACCTCCGCCGGCTGGGCATAGCCGTTGCGCGCGAGGTCCCGCTCCCCGATCAGGGCCTGGATCTTGCCGCGCTCCAGCACGTTGAAGCGCCCGAGCCGGATGAGGGCAGACTGTAAGCGCCCGTATAGCTGGTCGTTGTGCGGACTGTAAAGGCTCGCCTGCGGAGGCAGGATGGCGATCGTGGGACGATCGCTCGGCACGATGGCCTGCGCGAAGCTCTGAATGGTATTGGGCTGCACGGCCGGCTGCGCGTCCTTGCTGGTCCTCATCTGGGCGGCCGCCGGAGCGGCAGACAGCAGGGTCGTCGACACCAGAAGCGCGAGTGAGGAAGCGGCAACACGTCCAACCATGGGGCATCTCCTTGTGCGTTCGAGCGTGAGCATT
>DATNQJ010000225.1:0-2918 GCA_036704085.1 Stenomitos sp. | reverse complement strand
GCTCGCCCGCCCCGAGGATCGAGCCCCAGTCCGGGACCACCTCGCCGTGCACCCGGAAGCGCGCCACCCCGCCGTCCGGATAGATGCGCAGGCGCAGGTGCGTCCAGCGCTCCGAGCTCTCGATGGGAAACAGGTTCCGGCTGCCGCCCTCGAGGCGCGAGATGGGCAGGATCTCCGTCCACTGGGTGCGATCGCTCAGGAGTTCGTCCAGGCTCGGGTGGCCCGGAAGGCTCACGGCCTCGATCGAGCAGTGCTCGGGATAGTTGCCGAGAAAGTGGTTGGTGTCCACGTCCACGCCCCGGATGATGCCGGGCAGGCCCAGCTTGACGATCACCCAGTCATGGCCCGGGCCACGCTTGCGGCGGCTCTCCCAGCCGTCCATCCACTTGCCGTTCTCGGTGTACTTTTCCGGGATGAAGACGCCGCGGCCCGGCTTGAGGAGGTTCTCCTTGCCCGCGAAGAACTCGTCGGTAGCGTACAGGGCCTCGCCCCCCACGCGCTCGGATGCCAAATCGATCAGATCCGTGAACTCCATCTAGACCATCTCCCTTGCCGCAGCCCGTCGAACGAGAGCCTCTCCCCGGGGCGCGCCCAGGAACTGCCCGCGCTCGACGATCTTGGTTCCTCTCAAGTAGGTGGCCTCCACCCGGCCCAGCAGCCTGCGGCCGGCATACGGAGTCACCTTGTGCCGGTGCTCGATCATCCCGGGCTCGATGACGCACGGGGCCTCGGGATTCCAGACCACCAGATCCGCGTCGTAGCCGGGGGCGATTGCCCCCTTGCGGCCCCCGAGCCCCGCAAACACGGCCGTCCGTCCGCACAGCCAGTGGACGACCCGCTCCAGGGCGATCCCCCGCTCGCGGGCATGGGTCCAGACCACCGGCAGGCTGAACTGAAGCGACGAGACCCCGCCCCACGCCCGCATGAAGTCGCCCTCGTTCATCAGCTTGAGATCCGGGGTGCAAGGCGAGTGGTCGCAAGCC
Source organism: Stenomitos sp. (assembly GCA_036704085.1). GTDB lineage: Bacteria > Cyanobacteriota > Sericytochromatia > S15B-MN24 > UBA4093 > DATNQJ01. The sequence goes on along the minus strand of DATNQJ010000225.1, from coordinate 1,935 downwards.
ACGAAGTCGATCGTTCCGTCCATGAGCCCCTGCCAGAGGCGCTCGCGGTTGGCCGCCTCCCGGATAGGCGGGGCGCACTTGAAGTGGGTGGCCCCGTCGGGGATCTCCTCGGCCGCAAAGACCAGGTAGTGCGGGCAGGTCTCGACCGTGATGGGCAGCCCTTCACGCTTGGCAGCCGCAAGCTCCGTCAGGGCGTCGGCCGCCGAGAGGTGGACGATGTGCACGGGCGTTCCGTACTCGCGGCACAGGGCGATCATCTGGCGGACCGCCGCCACCTCCCAGCTCGCGGGTCGCGAGGCGAGGTAGGTCGCATAGCGGCGCGGGTCCCCCTCCTCGGGGGCCGGATGCACGGGCAGCTCGGCATGCACGAGCAACGGCACCCCGTGCCGGGCGAGGATGGGCATGCTCTCCCGTAGATCCTCCACGCTCACGTTGGGGAAGTCGTCGATGCCCGAGTGGCAGAGAAAGGCCTTGAAGCCCATGAGGCCAGCCTCGATCATGGGCTCGAGCTGCGCGGCATTGCCGGGCACCACCCCGCCCCAGAAGCCGTAGTCGATCCAGGCCTTGCCTTGGGCTGCCGCTCGCTTGATCTCGAACGCCTGAAGGGTCGTCGTCACGGGCATGCTGTTGAGGGGCATGTCCACCAGGGTCGTGATGCCGCCGACCGCCGCCGCGCGCGTGGCGGTCTCGAAACCTTCCCACTCGGTGCGGCCCGGCTCGTTGACGTGAACGTGGGTGTCCACCACCCCGGGCATCAGGACCAGGTCGCCCAGGTCCACGACGGGCACCTCGGGGGGAGCTCCGTAAGGATCGAGGATGGCGTGGATCCGGCCCGCGCGGACGAGCACCGTGGCAGGTCGCTCGCCCTCGGGAGTTATGACGCGTCGGCTGCTGAGAAAGAGGTCCGTGTCGGGCACGTTTCAGCTCCTGGCGAGGCACCGAGGGCTTGGGAGCCCTCAAGGCGGGCACCGGCCCGGCGAGACTAGCGCCGAGCGCTACGTCACTATAGCATAAGGTTCGCTCGTCTCATGCGCGGTTCCCCTGTCACGGAAGCGGTTGGACGGGGTAGAATGACAACCAGAGGCCCCCTAGCCATGAGGACTGGCCATGCCCGACGTTTCCGCGCCGCACACATCCGACGACTGGGTCTCGCAGATCGAGGCCTGGCCCGTTCACTCCGCCAGGCGCAGCTTTGCCAACTTCCGTAACCATCTGCTCGACCAGATGCCCAGGCTGCCGGAGCTGACCGTTCACGAACAGGGCCTGATGCTGCACTCCCAGCACGTGGGAGTCGAGCCCAAGGCCTACTTCCACTATGCGGCCGTCTCCTCCGAGCGATTCGCCGAGGGCATGCAGGCCCAGTGGGCCGACTACAGTCGAAGGCTCCAGATCCGGGGGGTCAAGGTCGTCGAGGTATGGGCGGGCCAAATGACCGAGGCCAAGGTCCTCGGACGGCTGGGCTTCCGCCTGGGCGACGAGATGGCCTGGTATCGCTACGAAGGCCCAGCGCCCGGCCCCGTGGATCCGCGCATTCGCTCCTTCCGGCCGGAGGACCTCGACACGATGCTCGCCATCCATCACCAGACCTCGGTGGAGGAGTGGCAATTGAGCCGGAGGGCCTACGAGGACTGGCTCAAGACCGTCGACTCCCGAGTCCTGGAGGTGGACGGGGCGATCGCGGGCTACACCCACTTCCGCCAGATCGAGGCGCAGGGCCTATTCGAGGGCCTGGCGGTCGATCCCGCCTTCCAGCGCCGCGGCATCGCCCGGGCGCTCGTCCAGGACTCCTTCAACTGGTTCGCCACGCGGGGCGCCGAGACCATCGATCTCTTCGTCCTGGAGACCAACGAGGCCGCCATCCGGCTCTACGAGGGGATGGGCTTCCGGCGAAAAGGCCAACAAGTCCAGCTGGCCCTGGAATTCTAAGGAAAGAAG
>DATNQJ010000224.1:0-23153 GCA_036704085.1 Stenomitos sp. | reverse complement strand
GGACGTGGTGGTGTCCGTGCGCCCGGTAGAGGGACATGGCGTCGATGTCGTTGGTGGTCGCGACGTCGTAGTGCCCCACCCATTGCAGCGAGTGCGGCATGCGCCAGTCATCGTCCGAGAAGAAGACCATGGTCGTGATGGCCGGATTTGCCTTGAGCCGCTCGAGGAAGTCCACCGGGAGCTCGTCCTCGATGATGGCGTGATAGAAGAGGTCCGGCTGCTCCTGCACGATGAGCGTCTCGAGCTTGGCGATCATGCCCGCCTGGCCGAGCGCTGCACTCTCGGCCAGGTAGTCGAAGTCCACCACCGTCAGCCCGAGCCGCAGGAACGATGCCCGGATGTTGCCGTAGGCATAGTGGTTCGGGTTGGTGGCCTCGGGGGCGCAGTACAGGATCTTCACGGGGTCTCCTTCGGACTCGGGTTAGACCAGGTGGCCGCTCGAGCAGGCCTGCTTGAGCGCCTCGGCGACGCGCTCGAGGTCCTGATCGGTCATCTGATGATACAGCGGAAGCACGATGGCGCGGTCCTGCGCCGCTTCGCTTTGGCACAGGTCCTCGCTGCCCAGGCGCCAGGGCTCCTGGGCATAGGCTGGCTCGCGGTGGGCGCACATGATGCCCCGCCGGGTCGAGACCCCCGCCTCGAGCATGGCCTGCATGACCTGGCGCTGGTCGGTGCCCTCCGGCAGTCGCACACAGTAGCTCTGGTAGTTGCTTCGGGCCCAGGAGGGCTCGTGAGGCAGGACGAGCCCCGGGATCTCGGACAAGAGCTCTCGGTATTGCTCGGCAATCGTTCTGCGGCGCGCGACGATCTCGGGCAAGCGCTTGAGCTGTTCGCGACCTAGTGCGGCCTGGAGGTCGGTCATGCGGTAGTTGTAGCCCAGCTCGGGATAGGCCTCGAAGATGACCTGCTTGGACCCATGCCGGACGGTATCGGGCACGCTCATGCCGTGTTGACGCCACAGACGGAACTGGGCATCCCACTCCGGGCGGTTGGTCGTGAGCATGCCGCCGTCACCGGTGGTGACGACCTTGCGCGGGTGGAAGGAGAAGCAGGCGATGTCCCCGTGGGGCTTGCCGATTCGCTCCCACGCCCCGTTCCAGAGGAGTTCGCTGCCGATGGCGCAGGCGGCGTCCTCGACGACGGGCAGCCCATGCTGGCGAGCGATCGCGAGAATGGCCGCCATGTCGCAGGGCATACCGATCTGGTGCACGACCAGGATCGCCCGGGTCTTGTCGGAGATGGCCCCGGCGAGCTGCTCGGGGTCCATGTTGTAGGTCTCGGGTTGGATGTCGACGAAGACCGGGATGGCCCCGCAGTAGCGAACGGCGTTGGGGGTGGCGATGAACGTGTGGCTGACCGTGACCACCTCGTCGCCCGGTTGGACTCCGACGGCCAGCAGGGCCAGATGGAGGGCCGTCGTGCAGTTGGATACCGCACAGGCGTAGGGGGCCCCGACCGCCTCGGCGAACTCGCGCTCGAACGCCGCGACCTCCGGACCCTGGGTCACCCAGCCCGACTCGATGGGGCGTCGGACGGCGGCCGCCTCTTCTTCACCCATCCAGGGCTTGGCAACCGGAATCATCGGAAGCTGATCAGACATGGGCGCTCTCCCGGACCTGACGCTCCTGCTGCCACCAGTTCACCAGCCGGCGCAGCCCCTCTTCCAGGTCGACCTTGGCCTCGAAGCCCAGCATGTCCCGGGTGCGGGAAACGTCGGCCAGGCGACGCGGCACGGGATTGACCTTGCGTTCGGGTCCGTATTCGGGCTCGAGGTCCGAGCCCATGACCTTCAGGAGGGCGTAGGCCAGGTCGTTGAGGCTCGTCTCGACGTGGCTGGCGATGTTGAAGACCTCGTCCGTCACGTCGGCCTTGGCGGCCAGCAGGTTGGCGCGGGCGATCTCCTCGGCGTAGATGAAGTCCATCGTCTGGGTGCCGTCGCCGAAGATGAGCGGGGCCTTGCCGTCGATGATGCGGTCCATCCAGCGGATCAGCACCTCGGTGTAAGCCCCGTAGATGTCCATGCGCGGACCGTACACGTTGAAGTAGCGCAGGGCGACGTAATCCAGCCCGTACATCTCGTTGAAGCTGCGCAGCAGGCCTTCGTTGAAGGTCTTGGCCGCTCCGTACAGGGTGCGGTTGTTGTAGGGGTGGTGCTTCTCGGTGGTCGGGAACTCCTCGGCCAGCCCGTAGACGGAGGCCGACGACGCGGCGACCACCTTCTTGACGCCAGCCTGGACTGCCGCCTCCAGCACGTTGTAGGTGCCGTCGACCAGCACCTCGAGGGCCAGGCGCGGCTCCTCGGCGCACTGCGTGATGCGGATGGCCGCCTGGTGGAAGACCAGGTCCACCCCCTGCATGAGCGTGCCGAGCAGCTCGCGGTCGCGGATGTCGCCCTCCACCAGGGTGATGGGGCCGTTGGCGAGCGCCCAGCGCAGGTTCTCGCGCCTCCCGCGGACGAAGTTGTCCAGGATGATGATCTCGGCGGGCCCTTCCGGGATGAGTTGGTCGGTGATGTGCGAGCCGATCAAGCCGGCTCCGCCCGTCACGAGGATGCGGCGATTACGAATGTCCATGCTCTTCCTCCGGAGTGTAACCTTCCCGCCAGCGCAGGAAGCGGGCCGGAACGCCGGCCACGATTGCAAACGGCGGCACGTCCTGCGTCACGACGGCGCCCGCGCCCACGATACTGCCCTTGCCGACGGTCACGCCGGGCAAGATGGTCGCGTTGGTTCCGATGTCGGCCCATGCCTCGATCCGAACAGGCTTGATCTCGAGATCCGTGCGGATGATGGGCACATCTACCGGCAGGCCCGTGTGGGCCGAGCCCAGGATCTTGGCCCCGGGGCCCCAGCCCACATGTTCCTCGATCACGAGATCCCGGGCGTCGAAGTAGCTCTGCGGCCCGATCCAGACGTTGTCCCCGATGACGCATCGGCCGTCGAAGCGGCCCTGCACGTAGGACTGGGCTCCGATGAAGACCCCGTCACCCAGTTCGAAGGTCTCCGGGTGCTTGCAGCCCACCCCGCTTCCGATGCGGACGCCGTTGCCGAACTTTCGCGCGAGCGCACGCCAGATGGCGCGTCGCATCAAGGTATCCAGCTCGCCGTCTCCGGTCGCATAGCGCGCGAGCAGCTCGATGAGGCCCGCGCGGTCATACTTGCTGCGCAGGTGATCGGCGAGCCCGAGCTCGAACTCGGGATCCGGGGCGATGGCCTGGCGGCCGTGCACCGCCGGGACGATCCGCCCCGCCGGCGTGGCGCTAGACTCCGACATGGGCACCCTCGCGCACGGCGGTGACGACGGCCTGGATCTGCCCTTCCGTCAGCTCGGGGAACATCGGCAGGGAGAGGACCTCCTTGGCGACGCGCTCGGTGACAGGGAAGTCGCCCTCCCGGTAGCCGAGATCCGCGTAGGCCGGCTGCAGGTGCACCGGGATCGGGTAGTGAATCCCCGTCTGGACCTCCCGGCGTCCGAGCTCCTGCTGCAGGGCCTCGCGGTGGGGGTGTCGGACGGCGTAGACGTGGTACACGTGCCGGACGTCCGGACGGGCCACGGGGGTCACGACACCCGCCCCTGCGAGCAACGCGTCGTAACGGGCGGCATGGGCGCGTCGCGCCTCGGTCCATTGCTCGAGGTACCGGAGCTTGACGCCCAAAATCGCGCCCTGGATCCCCTCCATCCGGTAGTTGTAGCCCTTGAGCTCATGATGGTACTTGCGCTCGGCGCCCCAATCGCGCAGCATCCGGACGGTGCGGGCGAAGGCGTCGTTGTTGGTGCTGACCAGGCCCCCCTCGCCGTAGGCGCCGAGGTTCTTGCCGGGGTAGAAGCTGAAGCAGCCGAGGTCCCCGATGCTACCGACGCGCCGGCCCTTGTACTCGGCGCCATGGGCCTGGGCGGCATCCTCGATGACTACGAGGCCATGCTTGCGGGCGATCTCCATGATCGGGTCCATATCCGCGGGTTGGCCGTACAGATGAACGGGGAGGATGGCCTTGGTGCGCGGCGTGATGGCCGCCTCCACCAGGGTCGGGTCCATGGTGTAGGTCTGGGGATCGACGTCCACGAAGACGGGGCGCGCGCCGGTGTAGCAGATGGCGGCGGTCGTGGCCACGAACGTGCACGGCACCGAGATCACCTCGTCACCGGGGCCGACGCCGGCCGCGAGCAGGGCGAGGTGGAGGGCGCTGGTCCCGCTGTTGACGGCGATCCCGTGGGTGGCCCCGCTGTATCGGGCGAACTCCTGCTCGAACGCGGCGACCGCGTCGCCCAGGACGTACTGCCCCTTCTCGAGCACCTGGTCGATGGCGGCATGGATTTCAGCCTTGATGCCCTGGTACTGCTGCTTGAGATCGACGAACGGGATCACGCTTTCACCTCCACAGTGTTCAACTCGACGGGCCGGCCGCGGTCCTGGATGGATTGGGTGGCCGCCTCCAGGATGCGGACGACCCGCATGCCAGCCCGACCATCGGTCAGGGGGGCTTTGCCCTCCTTCAGGCAGCTAATGAAGTGATCGGCTTCGACTTTGAGGGCCTCGGTAGTGCCGATCTGCGGGGCCCACATGTCGCCGAGCCGGTAATTGACGAGGTTCTGGTACATGCTCTCGCGGTTGGCGACCGAGATCCCCTTGTCGTAGATCTTGACCTTCTCGCTCGGCTCCAGGTCGTCGTAGACGATCATCTGCTGGCTGCCGCCGATGAGGGTGCTGCGGACCTTGACCGGGGCGAGCCAGTTGACGTGGACATGCGCGATCAGGGAGCCTTCGAAGAACAGGGTGAGGTAGGCGATGTTCTCGGGTTCGCCCGGCACGTGGCGCATGGCGGTGGCCGAGACGGCGACCGGCTTGGCCGGCAGGAGGAAGTCGATGATCGAGAGATCGTGCACCGCCAGGTCCCAGATCACGTTGACGTCGTGCTGGAAGAGGCCCAGGTTGACGCGCACGGAATCGTAGTAGTAGATGTCGCCCATCCGCCCGCTCGAGATGAGCTCGTGGATCTTGCGCACGGCCGGGGTGTAGACGAACGTGTGGTCCACCATGATCTGGAGGTTGCGGCGGTCGGCCTCGTCGAGGAGACGGAGGGCCTGCTCCGTGCTCGCCACGAAGGGCTTCTCGACGAAGACGTGCTTGCCCTTCTTGAGGGCCTGCATAGCGAGGTCGTAGTGGGTCGAGACCGGGGTTGCGATCGCCACCGCGTCGATGCGCGGATCATCGAGCAACTCCTCGACGTGATGAGTGGTCTGGACCGTCGGGTAGCGCGAGGAGACCTGGGCCAGACGCTCAGGCCGCAGATCGCTCACGGCGACGACCGTCGTGTCAGCCTGTTCGTAGAAGTTCCGCAGCAGGTTCGGGCCCCAATAGCCGTACCCAATCAAACCAAGTCCGATCATACCAGTTGCTTCCTATCCGGCACCGCGCCTCTGAGCGTGGCGGGGTTGCCCGCCACGATAGCAAAATCGGGCACGTCGCGCGTGACGACGGCCCCCGCCCCGACCATGGCCCCCACTCCGACGGTGATGCCGCACAGCAGCACCGCTCCGCTCCCGATGGAGGCTCCCCGCTTGACGCGCGTGGGGATGACCTCCCAGTCGGCCTCGGTCTGCAACGCCCCATCCGCGGTCGCTCGGGGAAAGCGATCGTTGGTGAACATGACGCCATGCCCCACGAAGACTTCGTCCTCGATGGTGACGCCCTCGCAGAGGAAGCTGTGCGACGAGATCTTGCAGCGATCGCCCACCGAGACCCCCTTCTGGATCTCGACGAAGGCTCCGATCTTGGTCTCGTCACCGATGGTGCAGCCGTAGAGATTGACCAGTTGCGGGTGGTGGATGACGACTCCTTGACCCATGCGAACGTTATCGGAAATGGGCATGTGCACTCCTTACAACACGGGGGAAGACGAACGACCGCTAGCGCTCCTGCCCCGGGGCGCCCGCCGGGACGGTGAGCTGTGCCGCCAGATCGGACGCCTCGGTGAAATCCGGTGCCTCAGCCAGGACTCGTGCCAAGGCGCCGGCGGCTTGGGCAGAGAACCCGCATGCATGGGCGGCTTGCGCCAAGTACCAGTGCACGCGCCAGTGATCGAGGCCCAGCTCGATGGCCCGCGAGAGATCCTCGCAGGCTTCAGCCGGATCACCGGTGACGGCCTGGACCAGGCCGCTCCAGAGGCGGTAGTGAGCCCCGAGGCCGACCACCTCGTCCCCGCCATACACCAAGGGCAGGCCAAGCAAGACGTCACGCTCCCCCCCGCCGGCCTCGGAAATGAGCTCTTCGGCCTGGATGACCGGCTCCACGAGCCCCTGGCCATCAAAGATGCGGCTAAGCGTACAGGCCTGAAGAACGGGGGAGGGCATGACGTCATGCGCGCCGCCATAGGCAATGGCAACGTCTCCGGACACGGCGAAGATGGGCTGGGCGAGGAGGGGGGCGATCGCGCGCTGGAGGTCCGCAACCGATGGGTAGTCTTCGAGCGAGGGCGTCCGGGCGGCCCCCTCCGGAAGAAAACAGCGTAGGTCATCCACGAGGATCACCGGGTCGATCTGCGGATTCTGCCGAATGGCCGTCAACTCCTCTATCACGGGGGTGTTCTTGTCACCTTTGGCTGTGATCCCCATGCTGTAGTGGCCGTCGAGCCAGAAGACGACCCGGCCTGCCACGCTGGGCAGCAACTCATGGAGCACCTGGCTGGAGTCCCCCAAGTGGACCTGGACATGGGGAAGGGCTGCGAAGCGTTGTCGGGCGGCGGCGAACAACTCCGTGCTGAGCTCGATGGTGTGGACCTCGGCGAACACCTCGCTGGCGATCGCCGTCGTGGCGCCCATGAAGGTCCCGGTCTCGACGAAGACGTCGGCATCGAACCGCTGGGCGAGCTCCCGAAGGGCGCTGGGATTCATGCAGTTGTTCACCTTGAAGCTGCAGAGTTCCATTTCGGGTTTCGCCAGGTTGTCCTGGGCCTCTCGGACCAGGTGCTCGAACGTCGGTCGGGAGCCAGGGGCAAGTTCCGCGGCGATGCGCGGCAAGGGAGCGGCGATCGCGAGGTGCCGCTCGCATGCGACCAGGCGCCACACGGCCTGCCAATGCAGGCTGCCAGCGCGAAGGATGGCCTCGAAGCCTGAGCGAGCCGTCGCATAGTCGCCTTGGCGAAAGGATCGGATCGCAGCCAAGAGGTCGCCGTGATTCAGCATGTTTTCATCTCCCATCGGTAAAGGCAGAACCTTGAGATGCGTTCCTCAAAGCCCAGGGGAAAAGGTTTGCTCGAGGCGTTCGGCGACGGCACGCCCGATCTCGAGGGAGGCCGTCGCTGCAGGGGACGGGGCGTTGCAGACGTGCAGCGAGCGAGTGCCCGTCACCATCAGGAAATCATCGACCAGGCGTCCATCGGAGGTCAGTGCCTGCGCGCGCACTCCGGCCTCGCAGGGCACCAGATCGTCAGGTTGAATTTCCGGGACGAGTTTTTGAAGGCTACGGACGAAGAGAGCTTTGCTCCAGGATCGCACCATCTCCCTCAGGCCCTCGTCGTAGTGCCGGGCTGCCAGCTTCCACACGCCAGGGTGAGTGGCAATCTCGAAGGTATCCCGCAGGGAGAAATCTGTTTTCCGGTAGCCCTCGCGCTTCAAGCTCAAGACCGCATTAGGGCCCGCGTGGATGCGCCCATCGATCATGCGCGTGAAATGGACTCCCAAGAACGGGAAGGCCGGGTTGGGGACAGGATAGATGAGGTGTCGGACGAGGTGGCGCTTTTGGGGCACGAGCTCGTAGTACTCGCCCCGGAAGGGCACGATGCTCGCCTGGGGGGGCACCTTGGCAAGGCGGGCCACGCGATCGCTATGCAGACCCGCACAGTTCACGACCCAGCGAACGGCGAAGTCGCCCTGAGGAGTCTCGACCACGTGCCCCTCGCGGGTCTCCGACAGGCCGAGCACGGCGCAGCCTCGGCGGAGCTCCACCCCCCGGGCTTCCAGCAACTCGGCGAGCTTCCGACACACGGCGCCGTAATCGACAATGCCCGTGCTCGGGACGTGGAGCGCCGCGAGGCAGTGCACGTTCGGCTCGATCTCTTGAGCCGCCTCGGGGGAGAGGCGCCGGACGTCGAGGCCGTTCTGGAGGCCTCGCTCGTAGAGGGCTTCCAGCCGAGGGAGTTCATCGGGGTCGGTGGCGACAATGAGCTTGCCGCAGAGCTCATGGGGCAGGTCGTGGGTCCGGCAGAAGTCAATGAGTGAGCGGTTGCCGGCCGCGCTGAAGCGGGCCTTGAAGCTGCCAGGCGTATAGTAAATGCCGGAGTGGATGACCCCGCTGTTATGCCCCGTCTGGTGATGCCCCCAGCTCGCCTCTTTTTCGAACAGGACGAGACGGGCCTTGGGATACCGATCGCTCAGGGCGAGAGCGCTGGCCAAGCCGACAATACCCGCACCGACGACGGCAAGATCATAGCCGCCAAGGTACGGCTTGAGCGGGGAGTGGCTAGGCTCAAGGGCTGGGGTCATGTCGTGCGCCTTCTATAGGAGGTGGGCAAGTGTGCGCATGTTGTCCTGGTGGCGAATCAGCGCGCTCTTGTCGAACCAGCTATGCGTACCCGCAAGCACGTCCCTTACTACCGAACAAGCGACGAATGATTGCCTATCCCCATCATCGGCGGGGAGGAGGGGGTTCTTGAGCCTGCCGCAGGCAGGCCAATTTGGTGTCGTGGCAGGACAAGGGTCCATTTCTTTTATTAAGAGAAGGAATACGACCCGATGAACATCGTAGAGATCTCGAAAGCTGTCCGGTTTGCGAACGAACTCACCGAATTTAGCGAGGAGATGGCCAGTCGGCCGCGCTTCGAGTTGCGCGTTGAGGAGTGATGGCCCGTCCTGGACGAAAATACCCCCCAATACCCAATATGATCGGCATTACGTCTATCATTTGGCTTGGTCGCCCGCGTGCGTAGAGAAATCCAACCGGCCGAGCATACGGATATTTCGTCTGCGCTGTTCTTCTCCGTCATGATGTCGGCCTTCTTTCCGACCCGCTTCTACGATTTGCGTCCGGCCGAGGTTGTCCTGGATAACTTCACCCCGGGCAAAGCAAGCCTGACGGACTTGCCGTTTGCGGACAACAGCATTGCGTCGTTGTCGTGCATGCACGTGGTGGAGCATATTGGCCTGGGTCGTTACGGGGATGCCATCGATCCGGATGGTGACTTGAAGGCCATGGCGGAGCTAGAGCGGGTGCTGGCGAAGGGCGGCTCCCTGTTGTTCGTGGTGCCGATCAGCGGGCGCCCCCGGATTCAGTTCAACGCCCATCGGATTTACTCGTATGCCCAGATCGTCGAGTCCTTCCCGGGCTTGGAGTTGGTCGATTTCGCCCTGATTCCTGAGCTTCCCGCAGACGGCGGGCTGACTAAGTCCGCAACCCAGGCCATGGCCGATAACGAGTCCTACGGGTATGGTTGCTTCTGGTTCCGGAAGCCGCTATAAACGGGGGTTATGGGCGGGACGCCATGCGTCTCTGCCCGAATTAGCAGATCGTTGCCAAGCCCCGCTCCCTTCCTGGGATAGTCTGATGCCAACTCTGTCGGATTGGCGGGACGGTCCAGTTTTTGGGCTACAATTCTATAAAACGGGCGCCCGGCGCTCCAGGGACTGAAGTAGACTGTCTTCGTAGACGGAAACGGAAGATCCAAGGGAGGGCACCCACCGGCTAAAAAGCAGGTCTAGAACCTCCCGTCCACGGCCCGATGGAGCCAATCGATTCTTCTCGGCCTCTTCGGAGGCCGTTTTTTTTGCATGGCGCCCATGGAACCTGCCAATCGCCACCTCAGCCTCCCAGATCCCGATGCCACCGGCTTGGGCTCGGCATCGAGGAGAGGGTCACGAGCCTTACATTTAGCCTACTCCACTTGCTCGCGTCCCAGGTGCCGACCTTCGAAGCCAAGGCGACCACGGTGGGCAAGCGCCAGCAGCTCCGAGACTCCGTCCTGCTGCGCATCCTGTGCCTCGAGACAGCCGAACTGGCCCCGTGCCTCGCCTCTGCCTGGCTCGGCCAGCTTCCTCGTCTGCCCTTCCGACGCTCGGGGCAGAGGGCTCGTCGCCTCGGGGGAGTCCACCCGGTTTGTGACGTGCCCGGCGGAGCCATGGGGCGCTATCCTGCCCACAAGGCGGATTTCGCACCATGGACGACACCCAACGTGCCCAGGAAGCGGCACTCGCCCGCTTCGCCGCCATCGCCCCGCTCGTCTCGCGCTCGCTGAGCCCCGCCCAGGCCGCCGCCCACGGACCAGCCGGTGGGATTCAGACGGGACGGCCGTTTCTCGGCTCGCAGCATGCTGAGAGGCCGGGTGCGGACCTGTTCTTGGTGCAATCCGGTGAGGAGGAAGAGCACCCTGAGCAGCGCCCAGGTGGTTGCCAGTTGCTCGTGCTTGGTCGGGGTGCGGGCCTTGAGAGCCAGGTAGGCCGGAGCCATGGGCAGGACGAGGGCATGCGCGAGGCGCTCTTGGGTCAGGGCCGGGGCCACAACGCCGCGGCTCCTCCGGCAAACCGCGCCACCCTCAGGCGCCACGGCGCCCCTATGCTGCGCGTAATAAACAAATCTGCCGGACGCAACCATGGGACCACGTCAGTTCGTCTCGGGGGTGTTCCGGCGCGCTTACCGCATCCTGGGCATCAAACATAGGCGCACCTGGCCCTACCGCCCGCAGACCAATGGTCTGGAAGCAGGCCCTGGCGGACTTCCTGGTCTACTACAACGAGCGGCGGATGCACGGCTGCTCGGATTCAAGACGCCGAGGGCAACCTGAATTGCCCTCGGCGGAAGGAAGCAGGCTTGAGGTTAAGGGGGGCGACTCTCACCCATGTCTTGGAACTCTACAGTTAACTATTGAGGATATTAGGTTCAGTTAACTGGTGTTTACTCAGGCGATACCATGCATATGTATCCTGCAAGCCGCTAAGCAACGGGACCCGAGCCTTCCAGCCAAGATCGTTCAGGCGGCTGACGTCGAGGAGCTTGCGGGGAGTCCCGTCGGGCTTCGTGTTATCCCAGACGACCTCGCCCTCGAAGCCCACGGTCTCCGCGATGAGCTCGGCCAGCTCCCGGATGGTAACGTCCGTGCCTGTTCCCACGTTGAGGGGATCCTGGCCCTCGTAGCGGCGCATCAAGAAGAGGCTGGCATCGGCCAGGTCGTCCACGTGCAAGAACTCCCGTCGCGGAGTGCCCGAGCCCCAAAGCGTGACCGGCGTGCCGTTCAGCTTGGCCTCGTGAAATTTGCGGATCATCGCCGGCAGGACATGCGAGGTCACCAGGTCGAAGTTGTCATTGGGCCCGTAGAGGTTTGTGGGCATGGCAGAGATGAAGCGGGTGCCGTACTGGCGGTTCATGGCCTGGCAGAGCTTGATGCCCGCGATCTTGGCGATGGCGTACCACTCGTTGGTGGGCTCCAAGGGGCCAGTGAGCAGGTAGTCTTCCTTGATGGGCTGGGGAGCGAGCTTCGGATAGATGCAGCTCGAACCCAGGAAGAGCAACTTGGTCACCCCGACGTCCTTGGAGGCGGTGAGGACGTTCTGTTGGATGGCCAGGTTGTCGGCGATGAAGTCCGCGGGGTAGGTGTCGTTCGCGTGGATGCCGCCCACCTTGGCGGCCGCCAGGAAGACGTACTCGGGCCGCTCCTCCTCGAAGAAGGCACGGGTCGCCACCTGGTCCCTGAGATCCAGCTCGCGGCTGGTCTTGAGCACGAGGTTCTCGTAGCCTTTGGCCTCGAGCTTGCGGACGATGGCCGAGCCCACCAGGCCCCGGTGGCCGGCGACGTAGATCCGGGCGTCCCTATTCATGGCTTGCGAAGACCTCGAAGCCCTCCCGGGCGATCAGATCATCCCGCTGGGCATCCTTCAGATCCTCCTGGACCATCTCGCTGACCAACGACGCGAACGAGGTCTTCGGCTCCCAGCCGAGCTTCTCTTTGGCCTTCGTGGCGTCACCCAGGAGGGTCTCGACCTCGGTGGGCCGGAAGTAGCGGGGATCCACCTCGACCAGAACCTCGCCCGTCTCGGCGTTGAGGCCCTGCTCCTCGAGACCCGTTCCCTGCCACTCGATGAAGATCCCGACCTCCTTGAAGGCCGCCTCGACGAACTGGCGGACCGAATACTGCCGCCCGGTGGCGATCACGTAGTCGTCGGGGGTGGGCTGCTGGAGCATGAGCCACATGGCCTCGACATAGTCGCGGGCGTGGCCCCAGTCCCTCAAGGAGTCGAGGTTGCCGAGGAAAAGCTTGTCCTGCAGGCCGAGGCTGATCTGGGCCACCGCGCGGGTGATCTTGCGGGTGACGAAGGTCTCGCCGCGGTTGGGGGACTCGTGGTTGAAGAGGATGCCGTTGCTGGCATGCAAGCCGTAGGCCTCGCGGTAGTTGACGGTGATCCAGTAGGCGTAGAGCTTGGCGGCAGCATACGGGCTGCGCGGGTAGAAGGGCGTGGTCTCGGTCTGAGGGATGGCCTGGACCTTGCCGTAGAGCTCGGAGGTGCTGGCCTGGTAGAAGCGCGTCTTGCCTTCCAGCTTCAGGATCCGGATGGCCTCCAAGAGGCGCAGGGTGCCGAGCGCATCCGAGTTCGCCGTGTACTCGGGCGTCTCGAAGCTGACGGCCACGTGGCTCTGGGCGGCGAGGTTGTAGATCTCGTCCGGCTGGCCCTCCTGGACGATCCGGATCAGGTTGGTGGCGTCCGTGAGGTCCCCATAGTGCAGGAAGAAGCGGCGATCGGGATCGTGCGGGTCCTGGTAGAGGTGGTCGATGCGATCGGTGTTGAGGAGGGAACCGCGCCGCTTGATGCCATGGACGACATAGCCCTTATCGAGCAGCAGCTCGGCGAGGTAGCTTCCGTCTTGACCCGTGATACCCGTGATTAATGCTCTCTTCATAAATACATTTTCTCTTTAGCAAGCACGCGTGATGCTGACCCCAAAAGCTGGCATCTAGTAAGTACTACCTAAAGACCTGTACCATAAAACCGGATGATTAAGCGTTTAGAATGAAAAAGGACAGGCCCTCGAAAGGGCCTGTCCTGAAAAACCTTAAGCTTACTTCGCAGCAGTCGAAGAACCGCTGTTACCCGTGCGCGTGTTGCTGGTGCTAGGATTATTCGGGCAACCAGTAAGGCTAACTGTTTTTGCTAGCTTAAAAGTTGACCACGTGAGAGCGGGAAACCGCCCAAAAAGTGACCACCCGAACCATCACCAGGGGTAGTGCCCCGTATAGTGTGTAAATCCCGGACGGCACCTTGAAAAGAAGGTCGCCGCCATGGTCTTTCCTAAGTTGCGAAGCAAAGGAAAGGACGAACCATGACGACGACCAAGAACAGAATGCCCCTCAACGACGAGCTGCGCAAGATGCTCACCGAGGGCTCGGGTGATTTCCTCAAGGAGGCAATGCTTGCCTTGTTGACGGAGTTCATGGAGATGCAGATCGCGCAGATGGTTGGGGTTGGGCGCCACGAGCGCTCAGACCAGCGCCAGGACCAGCGCAACGGCTACCGGGAGCGCTGCTTCGACACCCGGGTAGGCAGCCTGGATCTCGCGGTGCCGCGCGGAGCAGGCGCTGATGTGCGTCATCCAGGAGGCCTACGTCCACGGCGTGAGCACCCGCAAGGTCTCGGATCTGCTCAAGGCCATGGGCCTCGAAGGAATCTCGAAGAGCGAGGTCAGCCGCATCAGTCAGACGCTCGACGAGCAAGTCGAGAGCTTCTGGACCCGCCCGCTGAACCAGCGATATCCCTATCTCTGGCTCGACGCCACCTACGTCAAGGTCTGGGAAGCGGGGCGAGTGGTCTCCAACGCCGTCGTGGTGGCCTACGTCGTCAACGACGAGGGATACCGCGAGGTGATCGGCGTATCGATCGGGGCGAGCGAAACTGAGGCCTTCTGCCCCGAGCGCCTGAACAAGGAGATCAAGCGGCGCTCGGACGTGGTCGGCATCTTCCCTAACCCCGCGGCCGCGATCCGCTTGATCGGGATGGTCCTGGTCGAGCAGAACGACGAGTGGATTGCCCGTTCGAAACGCTACATGAGCTTGGAATCACTGGAGGCTTTCAAGCTCAGGGTGCTGGACGGCGGCACCCCTGCCTTACCAGCCGCCACCGAGAAGGCGGCATGATCCTCCCAGGAAGACCATGGGGTCGGAATTACACACAAAAAGGGACTTGACCCGGCAGAGGCCGATCTGCGGGATCGACAATCGCATGAATTGTTGGGGAGGGGCGTACGGGCGCCCCTCTTGCTCTATGTGGCGGCCAGAATTGGACTATTTGTCGTTACTTTCACCCACCGCTTGAGGTTCACCACCAAGCACCGCCAGACTTCGCCTGCAAATACTCGCGGCAAGGTCCAGTAGGGCGTTCGTCGGCCGCCGTGGTAGTGTACGAGCTCGGAGTGCTTGCCTTCGATCATTGGCCGGAGCTTCCTGTCCGCCTTGTAGGTCTCAGTCTTGCCGTAGGCGATGGTGGTATCCAGGTCCTTCACCGTCTCGCCGACCTTCACCCTTCGTTCTGACTGCTTGGCCTCACCCTTCAGCAAGTTTTGTTGGGCGCACTTAACACATCGTTGCCAAGCCCCGCTCCCTGTGATAGTCTGTTTCCAACTCTGTCGGGTTGGCGTGATGGTCCAGTTTTTGGGCTACAATTCTATAAAACGGGCGCCCGGCGCTCCAGGGACTGAAGTAGACCGTCCTCGTAGACGGAAACGGAAGATCCAAGGGAGGGCACCCACCTGCTAATAAGCAGGTCTAAAAACTCCCGTCCACGGCCCGATGGAGCCAATCGATTCTTCCCGGCCTCTTCGGAGGCCGTTTTTTGCATGGCGCCCTGATGGAACCTGATAGTCGCAGCCTAACCCTCCCAGACCCCGACGCCACCGCGCGCCTGGGGCTCGCCCTCGGGCGTTCCGCTCAAGCGGGTGATATAATCCTGCTTTCGGGCGACCTCGGGGCCGGCAAGACGACCCTCACCCAGGCGATCGCCCGAGGGCTCGGCATCGAGGAGCGGGTCACGAGCCCCACGTTCAGTCTGCTCCACGAGTACGACGAGGGCCGCGTGCCGCTGTACCACTTCGATCTCTACCGCCTCACCGAAGAGGACATCGCGGCCCAGGCCTTCCCGGACTACTGGGAACAGGGGGACGGCCTGGCCGTCCTCGAATGGGCCGAACGCCTCGGCTCGCTCACCCCGCCCCAGCGCCTCGAGATCCACCTCGCCCACGCCGGGGACGGCCGCACGGCCACCCTCGTCGCCCGCGGCGATCGCCCCCACCACTGGCTGCAGCAGGTCGCATCCGATGCCGAAGCCTAGGTCGCACCAGCCGAAGCCCTGGGTGCTGGGCCTCAACACCGCCTCCGAGACGCTGGCGATCGCGATCGCCCAGGAGGACGCCGTCCGCGCGGAGCTGTACCTGGTCCCCGAGCCCGGAGAGCGCGGCCACCATGCCGAGCGCCTCATGAGCGGCGTGGACGCCCTCTGCCGCCTCTCGGGCCGCACGCCCGACTCCCTGGCTGCGGTGGCCGTGGCCGTGGGCCCCGGCGGCTTCACCGGGGTGCGCACCTCGCTCGCTGCCGCCAAGACCATCGCCCAGTCCCTCGCCAAGCCCCTCGTCGGCGTCACCACCCTGGAGGCGCTCGCCGAGCAGGCCCCCATCGCGGGCCTGGTGGCCCCCATGGTCGACGCCCGGCGGGGAGATGTCTTCGGGGGGCTCTACCGCAAGGGGCCAGAGGGCCTGGAACCCGTCCTCGCGCCGGAGCTGGCCAGTGCCACCGACTGGGTCCGGCGCGTCGAAGCGGCCTCCGGTGGCGAGCGCGTGGCCTTCATCGGAGACGGAGCGGTCCAGAACCCGGAGCCTGTGGACGGCCGCTGGCCCTCTGGGACCCTCGAGCCCACCATGCACCTGCTGCGCGCTGCCTCGGTGGCTCGCCTAGGTGCCAAGCGCCTGGCCGAGGGCCGGGTGGACGATCCCTTGACCCTGTTGCCGGAATACTTGCGGGCCCCCAGTGCCGTCCCCAACTGGCAGCCCATGTGCCCGCCGGGAGAGACCCCATGATCGACATCGTGCCCATGACCAAGAACGATCTCATCGACGTCGTGGCCATCGAGCGCCTCTGCTTCGGCGATCGCTGGAGCGTGCAGGCCTTCGCCGGGGAGCTCGACAACCCCTCGAGCACCTACTTCGTGGCCAAAGAGAACGGCAAGATCGTCGGCTACTGCGGCTACTGGCTCATCCTCGAAGAGGCCCACATCACCACCATCGCCGTGCACCCCGCGCACCAGCGCCGGTACATCGGCGAGTACCTGCTCCTGAGCCTCATCGAGCATGCCGCCAAGGCCGGCGCCAAGTGGCTGACCCTCGAGGTGCGGGTCTCCAACATGGGCGCCCAGCGGCTGTATCACAAGTACGGCTTCACGGCCCTCGGCCGCCGCAAGGGCTACTACCAGGACGACGGGGAGGATGCGCTCGTCATGTGGACCGAGAACATCTGGCAGTCGGACTACCAGGAAAACCTCAAACGCTTGAAGAGCGAGCTGGACGGGCACCTCGCCCGGGTCTCGCAGGAGTCGTAAGCCGTGGATCTCTCGGGCCTACTCGGAAAACTGTTCGGGGTGGTGGCCCTGATCCTGTTCAACGCCTTCTTCGTGGCGGCGGAATTCTCCTTTGTCAGCGTCCGGCGCACCCGCATCGACCAGCTGGTCGAAGAGGGCAACTCCACCGCCAAGCTCGTCCGCAAGGCCATGGACGAGCCGACGCGCTTCATCTCGACGACGCAGCTCGGCATCACGCTGGCGAGCCTCGGACTCGGTTGGATCGGCGAGCCGACCCTCTCGGAGATCCTCGAGCCGCTCTTCAAGTCCCTGGGGCCCCTCACGGGCGCGGCCACCAACACCCTCTCGGTCATCCTCTCCTTCGCCATCATCAGCTACCTCCTGATGGTGCTCGGCGAGCTCGCACCCAAGACCCTGGGCCTGCATCAGGCCGAGAAGGTCATCCTCATGGTGGCGTGGCCCATCGAGTGGTTCTACTTCCTCTTCCGCCCCTTCATCTGGCTGCTCAATCGCTCGTCGAGCGTGCTCTTGGGCTGGTTCGGCCTGCGCGTGAGCAAGGCGGCCCACCTGGTTCACTCGGAAGAGGAACTCAAGATGCTGGTCCAGGCCTCGCACGAGGGCGGCGTCCTGGAGGCCGAGGAGCAGGCTCTTCTGAACAAGGCCTTCGAGTTCTCGGACAAGACCGTCGACGAGGTCATGGTCCCGCGGCCCGACATGAAGTGCCTGCCCGCGGAGGCCTCGTTCGAGGAGATCCTCCAGCTCGCGGCCGAGTCGCACCACACGCGCCTGCCGGTCTACGAGGAGAACGTCGACCACATCATCGGCTTCGTGCACGTCAAGGACCTGCTCACGCGCCTCAAGGAGGGCTCGGGCCTCATCGCGCGGGATCTGGTCCGCCCCATCCTCGCGGTGCCCGAGAACAAGTCCATCGCCGACCTCCTGACGGATTTTAGGCGCCAGCACACGCCGGTGGCCATCGTCATCGACGAGTTCGGCGGGACCGCCGGCATGGTGACGAGCGAGGACTGCATCGAGGAGCTGGTGGGCGAGCTCGCCGACGAGTTCCAGGAGGAGACGGGCCCCGAGATCGAGCGCCAGCCGGACGGCTCGGTCCTGCTCGACGGCCGGGTCGCCATCGACGAGATCAACGAGCGCTTCGGGCTCGACCTGCCGAGCGAGGAGTTCAACACCATCGCGGGTTTGGTCTTCGGCGAGATCGGGCATACGCCTGAAGTCGGCGACGAGGTCCGCGTGGGCGACATGTGCTTCCGCGTGGAGGCGACCAACGGTCGGCGGGCGACGCTCATCCGCATGATCCCGTCGCCCCCCGCGCCCCCCGAAGAGCCGACCCCCGAACCCACCCCCGAATAGCCCCGGAAGGACTCCCCATGGCCCCCGTCCTCAGCCTCTGCATGATCGTTCGCGACGAGGCCGAGCTGTTGCCTCGCTGCCTGGAGAGCGTGCGCGGGGTGGTGGACGAGATCGTGGTGGTCGACACGGGGTCCCGCGATGCCACGCCCGCGATCGCGCGCGCCCACGGCGCGACGGTGGCCTCCTTCGCGTGGTGCGACGACTTCGGCGCGGCCCGCAACGCCAGCCTGGAGCGGGCGACCGGGGACTGGATCCTGGTCATGGATGCCGACGAGGTGCTCACGCCGGGCAGCGGCGCCCTCCTGAGGGCCGCGCTGTTGGGGGAGCACGGAGCCTACACGCTCGAGCTGGAGAACGCGACGGACGGCGACGAGGGGCAGACCCTGCGCCTGTTGCGACTCTTCCGGAACCATCCGGCGATCCGCTTCGAGGGGCGGGTGCACGAGCAGGTGACCTCGAGCCTGGAGCGGCTGGGGCTCACGACCGGCGCGTGCGCGGCCCGCCTCTGGCACGACGGCTACCTGAAGGAGCGCATGGCGCTTCGCTCCAAGCATGCCCGCAACCTCTCCCTGCTCGAGGCCATGCGTGCCGAGGAGCCGCGCAACCCCTACGTGGCGTACCACCTCGGCAAGACCCTCATGGCGGTCGAGCGCCACGAAGAAGCCGAGCAAGCCTTCGCGGCGGCCCTGGAGCTGCTCGCGGCCGAGCCGCGGCCGGAGCGGGTGCCCTACTACCCCACGCTCTATCTCCTGCAAGCGGCCCTTGTGGAGCGCCGGGACGGGCCGGAAGCCGCCCATGCCCTGGTGCAGGAGGGACTCCGGCGTCTGCCCGAGGCGGCCAAGCTCTGGCTGGAAGCCGGGCGGCTGCTCCGCGCTCTGGGGCGCCTGGACGCGGCGCTGGACGCCTTTGCGCGCAGCTTCGAGCTCGCCGAGGTCGACCCGGCCCCGGAGCTCGCACGGGTGCCTGAGCGCGCGGCGACTGGAGCCGCGGAGGTCCTGATGGCCCTGGGGCGGCAGGCCGAGGCGCTCGAGTGCCTGATACAGGCCACGGAGGTGGCTCCCCCCGCGGCCTACGAGCC
Source organism: Stenomitos sp. (assembly GCA_036704085.1). GTDB lineage: Bacteria > Cyanobacteriota > Sericytochromatia > S15B-MN24 > UBA4093 > DATNQJ01. Next base: position 4,165 of record DATNQJ010000224.1, on the reverse strand, counting down.
CTGGCTGCGGCTTGCAGTGGCGTTGCTGCAGGCGGGGCGGCTCGCCGAGGCGCGCGCGGCGTACGAGGCCGTGGTCGCGCGGAACCCGGCGGAGAGTTCAGCCCAGCTGGCCTTGGCCACGCTGTACTTCGAGACCGCCGAGTATCCGCGGGCGCTTTCGGCCCTGCAGGCGGTCGAGGCCGCCAGCCCCGGCCGCCCCGACGTCGCCTTTTTGATGGAGCAGTGCAGGCTCCTTTCCTAGCTGCGCTCCCAGGTGTTTTCTTATGCTCCTCAGTGCTTGGTCAGCGCCCAGATGACCTCGAAGGCGATGAGCAGGATGACGATGACCTCCAGCGCGAGCGCCCTCCGGTGGTTGACCTCGTCCGCGAGCATCTCGTAGATCTGCTGGGCGATGCGGATCTTGCCGTCGATGCTCGACTCCCACTCCTGCAGGCGGAGGCGTTCGGCGATCGCCCGGTACACGCGGGCCGAGTAGAGATCCCCGATGAACTTGAGCGAGTTCTCGATCTGCTCGGTCAGCTCGATGACGTCCACCGTCAGGGCCATGAGGCGCTGCAGCGTCTTGACCGGGTCGTTGTGCAGCCAGCTGCGCCAGGCGGGGAGCGCCTGGCCCCGCTCGATCCCCTGGTAGATGGTGTCGAGCTGCTCGTCGAGCAAGCGATCGTAGAAGCGCAGCTCCAAGAGCTCCGCGTTGGCGAACTCGAGGGTGTCCATGTGCTCGGTGCCGTTCTCGCGGTCGTAGATGAAGGCCGCGTTCCAGTCGATGACGGCCAGGTCGTCCTCGAAGTAGCTCACCCGGCTGCGGAGCGCCTCTTGCTGCTCGGCATTCGAAAGCGGCTTGCCCTCGCCGCGCATCAGCTGCGCGAGGCTCGCGGCTTCGCGATCCAGGAGCTCCTGCGCCGAGAGGGGAAGGGCGAACTCGTGGACGTAGAAGATGGTGTAGTCCTCGAACAGGACCTCCTTGGGGGGATTGGTCAAGGCCGCGCGCAGGCGCGGCCGCAGCTCCTCGAGGAGCTGGCGGCTCATGAACTCGAGGGCCTCGTTGTCGATGAAGCACCCCGCCCCCTTCACCAGCGCGTCCCAGGTCGCAGGGAAGGCGATCTCCCAGCGCAGGGAGAGCACCCCGAAGTCGAAGACCTTGGCCCCCACATGGGCCTCGACGGTCTGATCGGGAGTCGGGTGGAGCGGGCGCTTGCCGAGGGAGAAGGTGACGGGCGGGTTGCGGAACTGGATGTACTGCGGGCTCGGACGGCGTGAGGTGAAGCGCGACACGGAGGTCTCGACCCCCAGCTCCTGCCGGAGCCGGGCGAGGTCCACCAGGTCCGCGATCGTGAACAGGTGGTAGAGGTAGATCCGCCCGGAGGCGATCCCGAGGGGCTGTTCCATCTCCTTCACGCTAGCAGGAGGGGCCCTCCGAGTCTTCAGCGCATCTCACAAAACCAGGCATGTGTTTGGGTGGCCGCCGGCGGCGGCTAGAAGGAACAGTTTCGTGAGACGCGCTGGTCATGCTTGCCGACTTCAACAAACGTAGCAGCCAAAGCCCTCGCTCATCCGGTGCGCTGCGCCCAGTGGCCTGGCATGATCAAGCGACGGCGGCGAGATCGTGATCGCCCGGATGGAGGAGTTAGTGAACACACATTCCCATGCCTTCTTCACCTTCGCGGCCCTGCACAACGTGGAGGGTGCGGGCCTCGCAGTGGCGGGGTCCGTCTTCCCGGACGCCCTGTACTACCTGGCGGTGCCGGCGATCGCCGCCCGCCGCGGCCTCTCTTACCGCCAGGCCCAGACCGAGGTCTATCGCATTCCCGCCCTCCGGCGCATGGTCGACGCCATCCACGCCTTCCCGGTGCTCGCGGTGGTGGCCCTCTTCGCCTACTGGTTCTATCCGCCCATGCTCATGTTCTGCCTGGGCTGGCTCAGCCACCTCGCCATCGACTTCGTCACCCACGGCAAGGGCTGTCACCCGCACTTCTGGCCCATCCTGCCCTTCAAGTTCGAGAGCCCCGTCTCCTTCTACGAGGAGGATCGCTTCGGCAAGCAGTTCATGGTCGTCGAGCACACCCTGATGGCCTTCATCCTCGGCTACTGGTGGAAGACGGGCATGCTCAGCCCGGAGGTCCTCGCCGGCCAGTTGAGCCATTCCGGGCCGCTCCTGCTCGTCATGTTCGCGGCGGCGACGTTCGTGGCCTATCTGGTGCACGTGCGCCAGCGCGCGTCCGGAGCGGTCCGTCGCGGCCAGGGCCTCGTGGGGGCGCTCGGCATCGAGTAGGGAACACTCCGAAGCGGCGTCTCGTCTCGGGATCGGCGGCTGCTCAAATTGCCTTTCATCCGAGCAGCACCTATAATGACCGTCGTTCCGCCCACTCCGGTGGCGGACCCGAGAGAGAGGCACTGCATTGTTCCACGATTCGATCCCCGCGAGATGGCGCTGGGCGCTGGTCGCCTTGGCCCTCGTCACGACCTTCGGCCGTCCGCTACCGACTTTCGCCCAGGCGAAGCCGACGCCGACCAAGCCCGCGCCCGCCGCGAAACCCGCCCCCGTTCCTGCCCCCGCGGCTCCGGCTGCGACTCCCTCTGTGACCCCCCAGGCGACCGGCTCGGCCGCTCCCCAGGTGGAAGAGGGCCCCAAGCTGCACGTGGCCGATCTCGAGGTGCGCGGCAACCGGACCGTCTCGGAGGAGACGATCCTGCTCACCATCCCCATCCACGCGGGCCAGGACGTGACCCGCGCCCAGGTCATGGAGAGCCTCCAGCGCATCTACGGCCTGGGCTTCTTCCTGGACGTGCGGGCGGCCACCGAGCCCGTCGCGGGCGGCGTGCGCCTCATCTTCAACGTGGTCGAGAACCCGGTCCTCAAGGACACCGAGATCTCCGGGGCGACGGTCTTCCCCATGCCCGAGCTCCAGAAGCCCTTCGAGCCCATGAAGGGCAAGATCATCAACCTCAAGGACGTCCAGGCCGCCATCAAGGACCTCGAGAAGCGGTACGCGGACCAGGGCTACGTGCTCGCCCGCGTCATCGACCTGCAGGTCCGGCCGGACGGCGTGCTCGCCATCAAGCTGGCCGAGGGCACCATCAACGCGATCAAGATCGCCGGCAACGAGGAGACCCAGGACTACGTCATCCGACGCGAGATCACCCTCAAGCCCGGCCAGATCTACAACTTCAACCGGATGCAGGACGACCTGCGCCGGGTCTACAACCTCAACTACTTCGAGGACATCGGCATCAAGTACGAGCCGGTGCCCAACGATCCCACCAAGGTCAACGTGGTCGTCACGGTCAAGGAGAAGCAGACCGGGACCTTCCAGCTGTCGGCCGGTTGGAGCAACCGTGACGGCCCGCTCGGTATCCTGAGCCTGCGCAAGGATAACCTGTTCGGGCGGAGCCAGTCGGTGAGTGCGGATGTGACGGTGTCGCAGAACCCGTCGGCCGAGCTCAACTACTTCAACCCCTGGATCGACGAAGAGCACACCTCGTTCGGCACCAGCGTCTACTGGCGTCGATATTTCAACTACTACGCGTCGTTCCTGGAGGAGCGGAAGGGGCTCGCCCTGTCCTTCGGTCGTCCCTTGTTCGGACAGGATCCGGTGACCGCGCAGTGGCGCCAGGCGGCGCGCATCCGCGTCGAGGGCGTGGGGTTGCTGGGGGGCGATCAGTGGAACCAGCCTCTCGATACCACCACGGGGAAGGTGCTGCCCTCCGGGCAGAACATGACGGACCTGAACACGTCGTTGGGCTACACCGTCACCTTCGACAGCCGGGACTACGTGCTCAACCCGAACACGGGCTGGTTCAACACCTATTCGCTGGATCAGTACGTGCCCGGCGTCAGCAGCGTGAAGATGACGCGTCTGCAGCTGGATCTCAACCGGTACATGCCCCTCTGGTTCGGCCACACGCTCGCCGTGGGCTGGAAGCTGGGGACCCTCCAGACGCCCTTCGGTGGCAGTGTCCCGGCCTACGAGCGCTTCTACTCGACCGGCGCCTACCTGATTCGCGGCTGGCGCGAGACGGTGGATCCTGGCTACCTCGGCAGCCTTGGCCCTCTTGGCCAGACTTTCAGCGGAGACTCGTTCACGCTGGGCTCGATCGAATACCGCTTCCCGATCGTCAATATTCTGTCCGGGGTGGTGTTCGGGGACTCGGGCATCTTCTGGGACCA
>DATNQJ010000223.1:0-9137 GCA_036704085.1 Stenomitos sp. | reverse complement strand
CGGAGCTCATCCGGGCCCTCAAGGAGCGGGGCATCGACGTACGGGTCTGGGGACCCGGCTGGGAGCGCTTCGCCGACCTGCGCACCATCGCGGGCGGCCCCCTGCCCACCGAGATCATGATCGAGACCATCTGCGCCTCGCGGATCGTCCTGGGTCTCGCCTGGTGCTCGGACTGGAAGGGGAGCGGCCCCAAGCAGCCCCAGATCAAGGGTCGCACCTTCGAGTACCCGGCCTGCGGCGCCTTCCAGATCACCTTCGAGGATCCCCGGCTGGGCGCCTACTTCCGGATCGGCGAGGAGGTCGTCACCTTTAGGGACGAAGACGACCTGGCCGCGAAGATCCGCTACTACCTCGAGCACGAGCACGAGCGCGAGGCGATTGCTGAGGCCGCTCTGGACCGGGTCCTGCGCGAGCACACTTGGGAGCAGCGCTGGCGCACCTTCTTCGCGGACGTGGCCGCCAACCCTCCTGCGGGCAAGCGCCACCTTCAGCTGCCGACCATCCAGCCGACCGCCCCGGCTCCGATCGAGCAGGCCCCCCTGGTCAGCGTCATCACCTACGTCTACAACATCGCCGAGTATCTGGACGAGCTGGTCCAGTCGGTGCAGGGGCAGACCTTCCAGGACTTCGAGTTCGTCATCATCGACGATGGATCGACCGACCACACCCCCGAGGTGATCGCGCCCTACCTCTCGGATCCCCGCATCCGCTACTTCCGCCAAGAGAACATCGGCAGTACCGGGCGCTTCGACCTGCTCATCAAGGCGGCCATGGAGCGGGCGCGCGGCGAGCTCATCGCCTTCATCGGCGGCGACGACATCTGCATGCCCGAGCGCCTGGAGCACCAGGTGCGCGAGTTCATGGCAGACCCCGAGCTCGACATCGTGCACTCCAACGGCCACAACATCGACCCGGAGGGCCGCCGGCTTGACACGGACTTCCGGCTGCCTGCGCCCTACAACGCCTGGACGATGACCCGCATCCTCTTCATCCGCAACCTGGTGGCCCACCCCACGGTCATGATGCGGCGCCGCTGCTTCGACCGGGTCGGTCCCTTCGAACAGGGTTTCGCGGCGGACTACCACTACTGGCTCAAGAGCGCCCGATTCCTCAAGTACCGCTACCTGCACGAGAAGCTCGTGGCGTACCGCATCCACCCCAAGTCGGCCTCGACCACGGCTGAGGGGCTGCGCAAGGCGGCCTTGGAGGCCATGCGCCTGGTCCGCCACATGCGGGGCCAGATGACCATCCTCGACCTCTACCCCGAGCTGTCCTACTGCCGCGACCAGGAAGCCGCCCTCTGTGCCGCCTACGTCGATTTCGGCAACATGCTCCTGGTCGGCAACTACAAGTACCCGGACCTGGCATGGGCGGAGTACCAGCGGGCCCTCGAGCACTCGGGTGGGACCCACCCGCTGGTGCTTCACAACATGGCCATCGCGCTCCGCATGTCGGGCCACCCTGATGAGGCCCGGAGCGTCTTGGCGGACCTTGCCCGGCTCGAGTACGCCCCGGCCGTGAAGTCCCTCCAGCAGCTCGAGCGCGGCGCGCTCGGCGCCGATTGCCTGCTGCCCGCACGCCACCTCAGCGAGGAGCTCTTCACCATGCCGGCGCCGGCGGGCGCCAACGTGTGGACGCACGACGGCCAGCTCTTGGACAAGTCTTACCGGATCGTGCTGGCGAGTGACTGGCAACCCGACGGGAGCTGGAAAGAGGCCCTTCTGGCCTACTGTGCAGCCTTCGAGCCCAAAGAGCGGGTCGAGCTGTGCATGCCTACCCTCGGCCGGGACGCCCAGGACGTCGAGCGACTCGTGCTCGAGACCCTCGAAGAGGGCGGCTACTCGCCGGAGGCGGTGGCGGACCTCGAGATCGTGGACGCGCCCTCGCTCGAGCTCGTGAGTCTCCCGCTCGACCTGGTGATCCCCCAGGCCCAGGACCTGGTCCTGCCGCGCTACCTCGCGGGACGTACGCTCTCCGGAGCTCCCACCGTCGACACCCTGCGCCTGGCGTTTGCGCGCAAGCAGCGTCTGACGACCGTACCGACGATCACGCCGACCCGGCGGCCGGGAGCGCGGTTCCGGTTCCTGGTGCCCGTTCGTACGGAAGGCGATCTGGCGGGGCTCGAGCCGGTCCTGACCCATTACCTGCAGGCCGCGCACCCGACCGATCCCGTCTCCCTCATGCTCTGGATCGGCCTCCCCACTCCGGCCGAGGCGATCGCCGAACTGGTCGAGCGGGCCTGCGCCAACGCCGGCCTCTCGGTCGACGGAGAATTCGCGGACGTCGACGTGGAGCTCGGCCGGCCTGCCTGGGAGGACCTGCTCGAGCTCATGGAAGGCTCGGAGGCCCTCCTGCTGCCTGGGCCTGCCACCCCCGAACTGCGGGCGGCAGCCGAGAGCTTCGATCTGCCCCTGATCGAGGCGTCGAGCCCCGAGCTCCTGCGGAGCCAGATCGAGGACTGGAACCCCACGGCCATCGACATCGTCCTGTTGACCCACAACCGCTTGAATTACCTGCGACAGACGGTCGAGGCGCTATTCGAGCGAACCCAACACCCGTTCCGGCTCACGATCGTGGACAACGCGAGCGATCCGGACATCCTTGCTTACCTCAAGGCCGAGCGCCCCCGCTTCCACCGGGTGATCCGCAACGCCGAGAACCGCTGGACCGAGGCCTTCACCCAGGGCATCGCCGTGAGCCGCTCCGATCCCTTCATCGTCTCGGACCCAGACATCCTCGTGCCGGCGCTCACCCCGTGCTGGCTCTCGCGCATGCTCGACCTGATGGACCGGCATCCCGAGATGGGCATGGTGGCCCTCAACCTCGATGCCGCCAACAAGCCCGCCAACCTGCCGGACGTCTACATCAGCGACAAGGCCCCCCATGGCCCCGACCTCACGCTGTCCAACGTGGGTACGGTCATGCAGACCATCCGCCGGAAATTCTTCACGCCCCCGTACACGACCGATTGGCAGACCGTGGAGGCCATCCGGCGCAATGGTGGTCTGGTGGGCTTCGCCAATCACCTGGTGGGCTATCACCTCGGGTGGGACGAGGAGCGCGATTACCCCGAGCACCTGCTCAAGAAGCACCAGTACTTCAACCGGAACTACGGCAGCAACCTCTACACGCGCTACACCCAGGACCCGAGCCTGCTTGCCGCCATGTCGGGCAAGCCCCTGGCTCCCGTGGCGAGCATCGTGGTGCTCACCTACAACCAGCTCGAATTCACCAAGCTGTGCCTGGAGAGCGTCCTGCAGCACACCGACGTGCCCTTCGAGCTGATCGTCGTGGACAATGCCTCGAACGACGGCACTCCGGACTACCTCCGGGCCCTCGCTGAGCAGCACCCGAACGTCCGCGCCTTCCTCAACCAGGAGAACCGCGGCTTCGCGGGCGGCTGCAACCAGGGCATCGCCCAGGCCCAGGGCCAGTACATCGTCCTGCTCAACAACGACACGGTCGTCAGCACCAAGTGGCTCTCGCGCATGATCGAGGTGGCCCAGCTGGAGGGCGTCGGCATGGTCGGGCCCCGTACCAACTGCATCGTGGGCCCCCAGGAGCACAAGGACGTGCCGTACGACCTCACGACGCTCGAAGGGTTCGACGACTTCGCCCGGGCCTGGCACGCCGAGAACTACCGGCAGGTCTGGGAGAGCCCGCGCGTGATCGGCTTCTGCGTCTTGATCCGGCGCGAGGTGATCGACCGGATCGGGGGGCTCGACACCCGCTACCGGACGGGCAACTACGAGGACGACGACTACTGCGCCCGGGCGAAGCTCGCAGGCTTCAAGATCATGGTGACCGACGAGGTCTTCATCCATCACTTCGGAAGCGTCACCTTCCGCAAGCAGAAGATCGACTACCGCCAGCTCATGCTGGAGAACTGGCAACGCTTCAAGGACAAGTGGATGCTCGCCGAGGACCAGCGCCCCGAGGACGGTTATCTGTTCGCCGATCTGATGGCCCTGCCGTTCGATCCGGGTGTCCACACGGAGCCCATCTTCTCGCCCGCCGTCGAACCGGTCTCCCTACCGGACTCGAGCGGCTTCAACATCGTGCTGGCCGAAGAGGACCAGGAACGTCTCGCCGGCTACGTGGCCGCCTTCGTCCAGGCCTTCGCGGAAGGCGACGACGTCACGCTGCACGTCCTGGCGTCCGGGCGCCTCGAGAGCGCGCAAGCCATCATCCTGAGCACCCTCGCCTCGCACGGGAAGGATCCGGAGCACATTCCCACCATTTCGCTCCTGGACGATCCGGCCGCACCGATGGACCTGCCACAGTTCTTGAAAGCGGCGAACCTGGTGGTCGGCGGCCCCCAGGTCCTTCGGGGCGCTGCGGACATGGGCCTGGCCATCCTGGAAGAGCCGAGCATCATCGGGTTGCAGGAGGCCCGCGCCCGACAAGTCGCCCGCCAGTTGACCGTATAGCGGAGGCGCCATGCCGACTGTCAGTCTTTGCATGATCGTCAAGAACGAGGAGCGCTACCTCGAGGGGTGCCTGCTCAGCGCTCGAGGCGTCGTCGACGAGATCGTCGTGGTCGACACCGGCTCGACGGATGGCACCCTCGCCATCGCCGAACGCTTCGGCGCCAGGGTGGTCCACTTCCCGTGGACCGGGGACTTCGCAGAGGCGCGCAACGTCTCCCTGGAGCATGCCACCAGCGACTGGATCCTCGTCCTCGATGCCGATGAGCGCCTGGAGGCGGCCTCCCAGCACAAGCTGGGGCCCCTCCTGCAGCGAGCGGAGGCGGCGGGGTATTCGCTGATCTGCCAGAACCTCGTCGGGACGGGAGAGGGGGACGAGTCCCAGCGGGCTCCCGTCTTCCGGCTGTTCCGCAATCGTCTGGGCATCCGCTTCGAGGGCATGATCCACGAGCAGGCGATCCACACCGCCAAGCAGACCGGCCTTCAAACCTATGCCTCCGACCTCACCCTCCTGCACCTGGGTTACGCGGCCGAAGAGGTGAATCGTCGGGACAAGCGGCAGCGCAACCTGGCCATCCTCGAGCGTCAGGTCGAACGGGAGCCCCACAACCCCTTCGTACACTTCAACCTGGGCGAGGTCCTCAAGCTCCTGGGATGCCATGCAGACGCGGAATGCCACTACCAAGAGGCCCTGCGACTGCTGAAGGCGACCGGAGCGAGCCACGGCGTCTCGTATTACGCCAACCTCTACTTCAGCCTGGGGGACCTCTACCGGGACATGGGGCGGTATCCGGAGGCCCATGCGATCTTGGACGAAGCGATCGCCCACTACCCCACCTTCGCCGACCTCTACTACACCAAGGGCTTCACCTACTTCGCCGAAGCGCGTTACCACGAAGCGATCGACCAGTTCGCGCAGTGCCCCCAGTTTGCCGGCCTCTCCCACCCCTTTGCCGCGGATCCGGCGATCCCTGGCCACAAGGCCTTCCGCGCCTTGGCGGATTGTCACATCCAGCTGCAGGACCGCACGCAGGCAAAAGGCTGCCTGGAAGAAGCCCTCCGGCTCCACCCGAACCCCGATGCGGCCCTGTTCACCAACCTTGGCATCCTCTTGCTCGAAGAGGGTCAGGAAGACGCGGCTCTGGCCTATTTCGAGCAGGCAATGGCCCAGGATCCCAAGGAGATCCGCTGCTGGCTCAACTTCCTCCAGCTCTCCCTCCAGCGGGAGGCGTATCCGCGGATCACGGAGGCCTGGAGCCGGCGTCCTGACGATCCCTATTGCCAGGCCCTCATGGTTTTGGCCTTCGCCCTGTCGGATCGCGCATGGCCCGAGGAGCGCCCCGCAGACGAGACCCTCGTGCTGGCCTGGAGCGAGGCCATCGAATTGGCCGTCGCCAGTAGTCGCAGTGAGGTCGCCCAAGCCCTACTCGACCGGCTCGACGAGTTGGGGGCCGCCTTGCTCACCCTCGAATTCTCCTTGGGGCAGGTCTTCATGCGCCTGAACATGCCTGACCTCGCCCTGGGCGCCTTCCTGAGAGCCCAGCAGCGGCACCCCGATCATCCCAGGATCTACTCGGCCCTCGGTGATGCGAGCCTTGCAGCAGGCAATAACGAGGAGGCCCGCGCCATGTACGCCCGGGCACTCGAACTGGCTCCCGACGCCGCCTATCCCCGAGGCCGGCTGCACGACCTGGAAAGCTACACCTCCTCCGGATCGGCGCCGCTCGAAATTCTGACAAAGTCTCCGCCGCGTGCCTAAAGTCGCGTGACATCCGACCGAATAGAGATCTAGAAGCCCAGCCCCGACCCAACGAAAGGGAGCCTCGATGGCGCTGAAGATCGTCAAGTCCAATTCGGTGGCCAACAATCGCGAGCAACTCATCAGCCTGGCCCAGCGTGCGTACGCCAACGGTGATCTGGAGTCGGCCGCCAGCCACTTCATGAGCGCGTTGGAGCAGAACGACAAGGACGCCGAGATCTTCGTCCAATTGGGGGTGGTGCTCTTCCAACTGTCGAAGTTCGACAAGGCGGTCATTGCCCTGCGCCAGGGGCTCGAGCTGGATCCCTATCATGTCGACGGGCACAACGCGCTGGGTGTCGTCATGCACCGCCTGGAATGGTACGCGGCGGCCGAAGTCTTTTTCCGGCGCGCCCTCGAGCTCAATCCGTCCCACTTGGCCGCCAAGTCGAGTCTCGTGGAGACGATGCGCAAGGTCCGCGAAACGGGCGACACCCTCAACCCGGATCTCGAGTACCTGGTCAAGCTCACCAAGCCGGTCGAGCCGACGCTCAGCCTGTGCATGATCGTCAAGAACGAAGAGCGCTTCCTGGAGGATTGCCTTCGGAGCGTCCAGGGCGTCGTCGACGAGATCGTGGTCGTCGACACGGGCTCGACGGACAGCACCGTCGCGATCGCCGAACGCTTCGGCGCCAAGGTGGTCAACTTCCCCTGGATCGGGGACTTCGCAGCCGCCCGCAACGTCTCCCTGGAGCATGCCACCAGTGACTGGATCCTGGTCCTGGATGCCGACGAACGCCTCGACGAGAGCTCCAAGCACCGCCTCAAGCCCCTGCTCAGGCAGCCGGATGCCGTGGGATTCAGCCTCATCATCGAAAACATCCTCGGCGAGAAGACGGTCGAGGGAACCCAGCTGGCCTTGTTGCTCCGGCTGTTCAAGAACCGCGAGGATGTCCGGTACGAGGGGATCGTCCACGAACAGGTGAGCCCCTCGGCTGGTCGGACCGGTCTCAAGACCTACAACTGCGACGTTAAAATCGTGCACCTCGGCTACATGCAGGAGTGCATGGACGAGCGCTCCAAGAACCAGCGTAACCTGGAGCTCCTCGAGCGCCAGCTTGCCACCGAACCCGGGAATCCCTACGTTCACTTCCAGCTCGGCCAGACCCTCAAGCTGATGGGTAACCTGGAAACCGCCGAGAGCCACTATTCCAAGGCCCTGGCACTGCTGAAAGAGAGCCAGGCCCCCCACAACCTGCCGTACTACGCCAACCTGTACTACAACCTGGGCGATCTGAACCGCCGCTTCAAGAAGTTCGAGCAGGCCCTCTCCTACTTGGAGGAAGGGAAGTCCTTCTTCCCGACCTACGCCGACCTGATCTTCACCGTCGGCCTGTGCTATCTCGACCAGGAGCGCTGGCAAGAGGCAATTCCCCACTTCGAGCACTGTCAGACCCTGGGAGGCGTTGTCCACGCCGGGGGTACCGACCCCGCCGTGACCAGCCACAAGGCGCTCAATGCGATCGGCATCTGCTACTCGAAGCAAGGAGAGAACGGAAAGGCCGTCGGCTACCTGGAGCGGGCGATCGCCGCGCATCCAAACCCGGATGCCGAACTCCACGCCAACCTGGGGGTCATCCTCGTCCTCGAGAACGAGCCCCAAAAGGCCATTGAGCACTTCGTCGCGGCCCTGGACCGGGACCCCAAGGATCTGCGCTCTTGGATCAACCTGGCGTCGCTATCCTATCGCTTCGGGCAATATCATGAGTCGATCGAGGCATGGGACAAGGCACTCTCGATCAATCCGTCGCTTTCGGACGCGCTTATCCCCAAGGCGGAAGCCCTGCTCAAGCTGGGACGCCTGGCGGAGGCCGACGCGGCTCTTCGCGAGGCCCTCGCCAGCCAGCCGGATGCCCGTCCCGCGCTCTTGAACCAGAGCTTGATCTATTTGCTGCAAGGTAACCTGGACGAAGCGCGGCGCCTCTGGGCGCGCTTCGGGGACGATTCCGAGTGCATGGCCCTGGCCGCCCTAGCCGACACCCTCGAAGGGAAGAGCGTGGCGACCGAGCGGCCGAAGGATGCGGATCTGATCCGGACCTGGGGCGCCATCCTGGACCTCGCCGTGGCCGCAGAGCGCTCGGAGTGGATCCAGACGCTGATGGATCAGCTGGACGTGCTAGGCCCCTTGGTGCCCGGCCTTGAGCTCGAGTTCGGCAAGATCTTCTACAAGCGCCAGCAATGGCAGCAGTCGCTCACCCTATACCTGCGGGCCCAGCAACGGAACCCACAGGACCCGGAGGCCTATGTCGCCCTGGGTAACCTTTGCCAGGCCACGAACAACCTCGAGGACGCTCGCATCATGTTCGCGAAGGCCCGTGACCTGGATCCAGCGGCCACGTATCCCCGCCGACAGCTCGCGCTGTTGGGGGCTCGATAACCGAAAGGAGGAGGCGTCCAATCCCAACGAACTTCGGTTATCGGTTGATTTAGGAAATGGCTGGGAAGCACGGAAGCTTCCCGTCTCATCACAAGGAGGTAAGGAATGTCTCTTCGTATTAACACCAACGTCGCGGCCCTCAACGCCCACCGCCTGTTGACGAACAACGATGACTCGCTGAGCAAGAGCCTTGCGCGCTTGTCCTCGGGTCTTCGCATCAACGGCGCGGCGGACGACGCCGCCGGCCTGGCCATCAGCCAGAAGATGACCGGCCAGACCCGTGGTCTCGATCAGGCCGCCCGCAACGCCCAGGATGGCATCTCGATGATCCAGACGGCGGAAGGCGCTCTGAGCACGACCCAGTCGATCCTCCAGCGTATGCGTGAGCTGGCGGTGCAGGGTGCCAACGATACCCTCACCACGGCCGACCGCAGCAACATCTCGGACGAGCTGACCCAGCTCTCTTCGGAGCTGGACCGCATCTCGACCACCACCGAGTTCAACACCAAGAAGCTGCTCGACGGCTCGCTGTCGA